>JAWVFS010000194.1:0-15829 GCA_033855795.1 Solirubrobacteraceae bacterium
TACGTCGAGCAGGACGGCGCACCGCGCAAGACCCTCACCGTGGCGCGCTTCACGGCGTCCAACCTCGCGATCGGACGTCCGCTCAGGCTCCGAGCCACGCGTCGCCGGGGCAGCAAGCTTTTCATCACCTGGCGCGCCGCGGCGAACGCACAGAGCTATCGGGCAACGGTCCAGCTCAGCGACGGGCGAACGCTCTTCTTCACGCCGAGCCGCAGCAGGCGCACGCTGGTGATCCAGCACGTCGGGCAGAAGACGACAGGCACGGTCACCGTACGCGGGGAGCGGATGGGCCCTCGCTTCGGCCGCCAGGCGCGCATCCAGGTGCGCGCCGTGAAGACGAAGAAGCGCTAGCCGCGCAGACACAAGCCCGGGTCAGGGACAGAATCCCTGCTCAGGGCGAGATTCCCGCCCGCTGAGCTCCTCGCTTCACACGCGAGAGGTCGCTGGTTCGAGACCAGCCGCGCCCATAACCGCCTACTCCCGCAGCCCCACGGCTTCGAGGGCTTCCTGCTTGGAAAAGAAGGACTTCAGGTGAATGACCTTCCCGTTTCGGAACGTCCACGCGTAGGCGAGAGGACCCTCGAACTCCATGCCGGTGTAGCGCATCTTTCCGCGACTCCGATGTACGGAGACGAGCCGATCGCCCGTCCCGATGATCTGCTCCAGTTCGAGCGTGAGCTCATCCCAAACCTCAAGCCAGCGTTCCACCGCCCTGGCGAGTCCCTCCCGGCCGCGATAGACCTCCCCGACGTGGTCGGGGAGGATCGTGTCCTCATACGTGGCCTCGGGGTCAACGAGTGACATGTCTAGGGGTTCTCCCGGGCTCCAGGTTTCCCAGAATGTCCGGAGCCTCTCGACATTCCCCTGCGACATCGCCCGCCCAGTATCACGGTCAGGCCGCGACGAGGTCCACAAGCGCCAGGCCGAGTCGACGCCGATCGCCGGGCGCCGGGAGCCGCGGCACGGCGATCGTGAGCGGGCCCTCCGTCCCCGGCGGCACCGAGACGGTGACCGAGGACGGGCGGACGTGCACCTGCGAGGACGGCAGCGGTCGCGGGCCCCACGCGGCGATGAGCTGCCCGCCGTCAAGCGAACGAGGGTGCTGGAGTCGGAGGGTGAGCGTGGTCGCCGTCGCGGGCACCCGCAGGTCGAGAACGACGATCGGCTCCGTCCATCGGAAGGTGGCGCCGCTCGATCGTTCGGCCGGATGCAGGCCGACCGCGTGCTCCGCAAGACGGTCGACCGTAACGACCTCCCCGGCCGCGGCGACCGGCGGCTGACGCGTCCACTCACCTGATCGCGACCGCTCCGCCAGGACGCGGAGCGCGGACGCGCGGGCGAGCCCGCCCCAGACCGACGACGGATCGGGGCGCCGACCGAACGGCCACGTCACCGCGAGGACCGCAGTGGCCAAGCGCGAGCGCAGCTCTGCGGTCCAGGCGGCGGGCTGGGGGCCGGCGACAGCCCGTACGGTCGTTCCGGGCACCGCGCGGCGCGCCGCCCGGCCGGCCGGGCCGGGGCGGGGGGCGAGCCGGAGGAGCCCCGGGAGCGCGGCGCGGTTGAGCGCCGGGTCAAACCGCCCACGGCGATCCCATTCCGGCGCGCCGTCGAGGTGGGCGTCGGCGTCGATCTCACCGGCCGGACCGGCGAGGCGGGCGCCGACGTCCTCGCGATAGAAGTTCAGGCAGTCGGCCCTGACGGACCGAAAGCGGGTGTTCGGCACGTGCTCGACGACAGCGCCGCTGGCCCGCCCTATGCGCGCACCGGCGTTGGCGAGGCGCGCCGCCAGCAGCCGCTCGGCGAAGGTTTCGTGGACCTGGCCCTCCAACCCGCCCGCCCTCGCGTACACGTCTGCCCGCATGGCGACGCCGCGCAGCGACACGGCCCGCGGGTCGCCGTCATCGACGCGCCGCTCGAACCAGTCCTGAAAGACCACATCTTCGAGCCAGGCCGCGGCCGTGAGCTCGGGCGCCCGGCTCTCGAAGCAGGCCACGTCGAGGCCGCCCTCCAACGCCGCCACCGCAGCCGCGAGACACCCCGGCTGCGGAACGGTGTGGCCCTCGGTGAGCACGAGCACTCGACCTCGGGCCGTGCGGGCGCCGGCATCCCACAGACCGGTCTCGTCCATTCCGGGAGCGACGAGGAGCCGGTCGCTGCGGCGAAGCAGCCGTCGCACCGGGGCGTCGGGGCGTGGCACCTCCGGGCTGACGGCAACCACCTCGACGTCGCCCGTCGTGAGCGTCTGGCGCGTCCAGGCCGCGAGTCCGTCGACCTCGACCTCACGGTCCCTGAGCAGCGGGACGACGACCGACACCGCCACCTCATGCGTGGCGGCCACAGGGTCTAGTTCGCCGCCGTCGCCCGCGGCTCGTTCTCCCGCGCCCAACTCACGATGTCCCCGGATCCCGTGATGACCTCGCCGCCATCGAGGACGAGGATCGGGACCGCTCGCTGACCGCTGATCTTCTCGATCTCCGCGCGATCGCGCGCACGGTTCGGCAGCGTCCAGAACTTCAGCGCCCCACCCTTGACCTGCTTCATCTCGTAGTCGTGCCCGGCCTCGTCGAGCGCCTTCGCGGCCTTGGCGCACGGATGCCCGATCGCTGCGAGCGACTTGCCGTCCGGACAGGCGTAGAGAACCATGGCTCCTCCGATACGTGGTTGGCGTCCGCGTGGTCGCTGGCCCTCCGACATCGCGCGCCCAGTATCCCCCAGGAAGTCACGGCGTGATGCGGGAGCTACTCCCGCAGCCCCACGGCTGCGAGGGCCTCGGCGCGGTCGAAGTACTCAACGCACCGAGCGGCCTTGCCGTCACGGAATGTATAGACGTGAGCCAGTTCCATCTCGAGGGCGGCCCCGCTCGCTGCGCCGTGGCCGATGAAGCGCACCCAGAGGAACACTCGGTCACCTTTCGCCTCGGCGTCCAGCGGCTCGACCCGAAGATCGGGGTACGCCTCAAGCCAACGGGCGAACTGCTTCCTGATCGCCTCGATCCCGCTGTGAGTGGCGGAATCGGGATCCTCACGCGCCGCCTCATATTCAGCGTCGGAGTGCCAAAACCAGAGTTCGGGCATCCGTTCCCCGGCGTTGAAGCGAGCGTACGCGCCGAGCACAAAATCCACGTTCTCCTGGGACACCGCGCTACTCCTACAGCCCCGCGGCTTCGAGGGCGTCCTGTCTCGTCATGAAGTGGTTCCTTCCGACACCGCCTACGCAGTATCCCGCCATGGCGAGGCACGGATGGGGAGCCGATGTCCGTCCTGCGATTTCGCAGCAGCCGTCGCTTTTTCACACGGACTTCTTTCGTGCCGATTAGCCGCGGGTTAACGGGGGCGCCGAGGCTCTATTGCATCGACGAAATGGAGTCCTCTCAATGTTTTCCCGAAAGCTCACCAGGTCCATCGCTGCCGGCGCCGCGGCCATCGCGCTTGCGATCGGCGGCTACGCGATCGCCAACTCGAATTCCGGCAGCGGCACGTCAGGCACCGCGAACGCGGCGCCGGCGGCGCAATCGGCCCAGGGCTCGCCAGGCGGTCAGTCGGGCGGGCCCTCGCCCGCCGGTCAGGTCCCGCAGAACTGGCGTCCCGGGACGGGAACGGTCATCACCGGAGCGGCGGCGGACAAGGCCAAGGCCGCCGCGGTTGCCAAGTACCCGGGCGGGACCGTCAACCGTGTGCTCCAGCTGAGCGACGGCTCGTACGCCGTCCATCGAATCGCGACGCCAGCCCCGCACCACGTCTTCGTCAGCAAGGACTTCCAGGTCACCGGCACGGCATAGGGGGATAAGGCTCTCGCCGAGGCGAAGCGGTGACTGAGTTGCCCGGCAGAGTTTTCCGGCGCCCTACTCCCGCAGACCCACGGCTTCGAGTGCCTCCTCACGGTGCAGGTACTCCTCGGCCCGCACGATCAAGCCGCCGCGCAGGGTCATCAGCGAGAACACGGTCTGGCTCACTTCGATTTCGCTGTCTTTGCCCTTCATCGCCGACTCTACGACCGCGAGCACGCGTTCGTCCTGGAGGTCGGTCACCTCCTGGACCTCGATCCAGAAGTCGTTGGTGGCCTCCAATAACTGGTCCACGCCTTTGGCGAAGTCGAGCTGACCCTTGAAGATGAGGCCGAACGCGTTCCTCCATTCCACGTCGACATCCGTGAAGCCGAGGACTTCGCGCTGCGCCGGGGTGAGGTCGTCCGTGCTCATCGCATCGGCAACCGAGCGAGGGTTGTCCCAATAGGCATCAAGCCCTCGTTTGACCGCGTCGAAGTAGCGCCGCACGATCTCCACGTTCTCCTGCGACACCGCCCTACTCCCGCAGACCCACGGCTTCGAGGGCCTCGGCGTGGTCGAAGTACTCCTGGTGGCGGATCACCATGCCGTCCTCGAGTGTCGACACGATCGCAAAGGCCTCGGTGAGGGGGACACCGCTGGCCTGGGCGCGCATCGGCACGTCCGCGAGGACCACGAGCGATTCCCCGAGATCGATGAGCTCCGATGGCTTCACGTAGACCTCCTCCGCCCAAACCTCGGCCGTGGACGCCACGTACCTGCGGTAACCCTCCAGGCCGCGATAGCACGGCTCGGTGAGCCCGGCTTCGACCCAGGTGCGCCCCGGGCGGTACTCGAAGTCGGGATGGCAGCCGATGGCAAACGCGTCCAGATCGCGGCGGTTGTACGCCTCGACCCCGAGCCGGACGCCTCGCCACAGGGCCGCCTGGCGGAGGCGCGAAGCGGGCGAGAGTTTGCCGATCAGCCGAGCGTTCGCAGCTGCCAGTCGAGGGAAGCGCACATAGAGCCGCTGATCAATCGTCCGGTTGGACCGCTCCCGCGCCCGGAGCGGCTTGCGGACGATCTGATCGCGTGACATCGCCCGCCCAGTATCCCGCCGCTCGGCTACTCGCGCAGCCCAACGGCTGCGACGGCCTCGGCGCGCGCCGAATACATGTCGAGGGTCACGACCCTCCCGTTGCGAACGCCGAAGACGAACCAGAACGTCGCCGTGACCGGGACACGGCTGTCGCTCCCTCGCCCCTCCTGTTCGACGCGCACGACGACGTGATCGCCGGCGTCGGTGAAGTCCTCGCCGGTCATCGCGAACTCGTCAAAGGTGTCGACCCATTCAGCCGCGACATCGAGCAGGCCTTCAGGGCCGTGCCATGTGCCCGGGTCCGGCATCGGGGCGAGCCTGCGCGTGACCAGGCCAGCGTCCATCAAGGCCAAACCCCGACTGAGGTCCTCGGCCTCCCACGCCTCCCACCACTGCCGCACGACTTCGAGGCTCTCCTGCGACATCGCCCGCGCAGTATCTCCCAGGCGAAAGGCGTGAGCAGGAGCGCGCTGCCTCGCGGCCTAGCGCTTCTTGCGCCCGCCCGTGCCGCGCCCGCGTGCGGCTTCCGCGGTCTTGGCTACGGACCGCGCCGCCTTCTTCGCTGTGCTCCGCACCGACTTGGCCGCGTCCTCGACATCCTTCCTGGCACTGCGGGCCGAAGCCTTCACTTCCTGTCCGCCCTTTTTTGCCGTCCTCTTCGTCGCGTTGCGCTTGCGTGTCGCGGCCGCCTTCTTGGCCGGGGCGCTGCGTTGAGCCTTGGTATGAGCCATTCGTCGCTCCCTATGTCGATGAACCCGGCAATCCTGGGCATTACCCAGCCCTAACGGCCGGTAACCGCGGGCCGGCCGGAGGCGCCGCCGCCCGACTGGCGCGCCGTTAATATCGCGTGCCGTCCGCCGCGAGACGAGAGGAGCGTTCGGGTGGGTGACGGCGCCACGGTTCAACTACAAACGTCGAAGAATTCGTATCTCCTGGGCGAGGACGTCGAGGTATCCATCACATCGGAGAGCGCGATCGACGATCTCCACGTCGCGCTTGTCTGCCGGGCCCCATGGCTGGACGACCAAGGCAACGTGACGGAGCCCTGGGAGGCGGCGACGGAATACATGCTCACCGAGCGAGTCCTCGCGAGTACCCACCTGTCACGGGAGGAACTCGCCTCGGCCGAGGGCCAGGTACGACTGAGAGCACCGGAGTCGGGCCCGCCGGGCGCACGAGGCGCGATCGACTGGTCCGTCCGGGCCGGTGCCGACTCCGGGTCGGAAGAGACAGCGGAGATACTCGTCCTGGCACCGCGTGCCGCGTTCGCGGATGATCTCGAACACGTCGCGCCGGCGCTGAACAGCTCCCCCGAGGTATCGGTGAACCTGGGCACCGATACGGTGCGGGCCGGCGACTCCCTCTCAGGTGTGGTGACGGTTACGCCCGAGAAGAAGCTCAAGGCACGCGCTGTCTCGGTTGCGCTCGTCAACACGTTCATGCTCGCGACGCAGTTGCATTCGCCGGAGAGACTCGAACTCGCGCGGGACGTTGAGATCGAGAGCGGTCAACGCCACGAGCTCCCGTTCACGATCCCGGTACCCGCCGACGTTCCGCCTTCGTTCTCCGATCGAAACAGCGACCACGAGCTCCTGCCGGAGGCGATCCGGGTCCCCGCGAACTATTGGGAGGTACGCGCGACCGTCAAGGCCGGACGTCTCTTCGGCAGGAGGAGCACGGCGGTTCCCGTGCACGTGTTCAACGGCTAGGCGCCGAGTTGCGAGCGGACGGCGTCCGCGAACCGCGGTCCGTCAGCGTGCGGCTTCCGCCTTCTTGTAGGCGATTTGCAGGACGTCGGAGCCGAACAGCGTGCTCAGGGCGGCGGCCGTCCAGCGCGTCGCGCGAGGCGCCACGATCAGACCCGCGGTGAAGGCAGCGGCGATCCACATCCCCACGCAGTACGGGCAGATCAGGAGCTCACCGATGGCACGCCGCAGACCGGTCCCGCGCGCGGTTTCGCTGAGCTCTCCGCCGCCCTCGTCGTTTTCGAGGCGCGTGAACGGCGCCCGGACGGTGCTCGTCACGCGATCTTGGGAGACGAGCCGGGCCGCCTTGTGCGTGGCCACGGTGACCAGCGCGAGATCACCGGCAGCGACTCGCTCGGGCAGCTCACGGCCGGACCTGGAAAGCCAAGCCGCGAAGCCGCCGGCGAGGCCTGCGAAGACGCCGAGAAGGATCGCGTATCCCCCCACCGGCCGTCCCTCGGCGAGCGACCCGCCTTCAGACGATTCAGGATCGTGGACTTCTTGATCGAGCACGGCACCTTCATCTACCCACTCACCGGAGCGGTGACACCGCCAGGGACGCCATCGATGAAGGAACGCGTGCACAATGGCCCCGTGCACATCGAGCGCAGGCGGGAAAACGTCTTCACCGTCACCGTCACGAGCGAGGAGCTGTCGGCGCTGGTCGCCGGAGCTCGGATGGCGCTGGAGGCGATGCGCTCAGCGCCCGAACCGCCGCCGGCCGCAGCGCTCGAGGTACTCGAGCACGTCCTGGCTGACTTCGATCGAGCGCGACAGCGCCTGCACACCGAACCGCCGCCCGGCGGCTGACCCTCGTCGTCGGCGAGACCCAGCCGCGGGCGTTGGCGCACTCAGGCGGGGGCGCCCGCCCCCATCTGCTCGCGGATGTGGCTGGTGATTTGGTCGAACTCCGTGACGAACGCGTCGTAGTCGAACTGGAGCGTGTTGAGATAGGTGCTCCAGCCCATCGTGTTCTTGGCGATCAGCGCGGTCTCGGTGATCTCGTCCTCGGTGGCGCCGAACAACCGCGCCGCCTCCGTGTGGAAGTAGCAGCAGTACCGGCAGCGCGTTGCGCCGGAAACCGCGAGGCCGATCAACTCCTTGTACTTGTTCGGGATTGCCGTTTCGTCGGAGAGCTGCAGCGATTTGAAGCTCGCCCACTCGGCCGGGATCAGGTAGTCGGGTACACGCGCAAAGAACTCCGGCACCAGGCCGAAGGTCTCCTCGATGTCCCGATCAACCTCGCGGCGATCGGTCACAGACATGGAACTCCTTTCCTGGGGTCACACGCACCGTTCGTACGCCCAGCAGGCCTTCAAACCACCTCCCCGTGCCCACCGGTGTCTGGGGCAGGTGCGCACTGCGCGGTCTACACCCGGTGCGCCGCCGTGTCAACGCCATGTGACCGAGCGCACGGTTCCACCTTGCCTGCAACCAAGCGCTCGACTACCTTCTGATTCTCCGACGGTTTTGGTCTACGCCAGCGCGGGGCTGTCGAGTGTGACCGTCGGAACTCGATATGCGCAGGGGAATGCTTGTCCGAGACGGAGCTCGTGGCCTGATGATGGCCGCGTACCTGCTCGCCTGCAGCGCGGGCGTCGGGGCTCAGGCCGCCCCCGCCGCGGCGGCGCCCTCCGCGCGGCTGCCCCTGGTCGATCCCACCGTCCCCGCAAATCGGAAGGTGGAGCCCGTGGTGCTGACCGGCGCGGATTTCCCCGGGTGGGCCGTCCCATCGAACACGACCGCGAAGGCGCCGTTCACCGACCTGGCCGACTGCCCGCCGGGCGCCAACACGGATGACTGCCAGCACAATCGCTACGTCACTCCCGAGGTCGACACCAGCCCGGGCCAGAACCAGTTGCCGGCCAAGGGGATCCCGACCGACCGCCTGCTCGGATACCGCTGGACGGGCAGGAGGTTCGTGCAGGTGCCCTTCCAGGTCGACAAGGTCTTCACCCGCTATCTGCAAAACGACGCCTCGGGCTTTGCCGTCTACTCCGGCGCCGACCAGCACACGACCTACCAGTTCGACCGCGAGGGCTTCCGCTATACGAAGAGCGACCCGCGGAATCCCTGTGTGGCCGTGGCCGATTCGCCGGTCGCCAAGGCTCCCATTCCGGGGCTGACGACCCAAGACGAGGTCGCGTTCATGTACGGCGACGCCGGCGCCAGAGCGCCGAAGCGCGCGCGGTTGCCGAAGGGCATCGTCGGTGCGCGAACCGTGACGCTGCGAGATCCGCTCAACCACGCCGCGGGAACGCGCTACCTCTACGTGATGGAGGCCGGCGCGAAGGGCCCGAAGCCTGCCTACACCGCCGCGAATGGCTACGTGCGCTACCGGCGGGACTCCAACGCCGGCTTTTTCGAGTACTCGCAGTCCGACTACTCCAACTACGGCAACGCCGCGAAGGGCGTCATCTGCGACGCCAACGGACACGTGATCCGCGATGCCAACGGCAACCCCGTCGTTGCCCGCCGCCGCCCGCGCGACTACGCCACGATCACGACACCCCGCTACCGCTTCCGCTACGACGGCCGCTGGCTGATGACCGGCATCAGCATGTCGTCGCGCGACAACTGGCTGTACGGCCCCAACGTCGTCGACCGCTGGAAGGCCCGGGCGTTCCAGCAGGACCCCAGCTCGAACACGCCCTGCTGCGGCTTCGAGGAGGAGGACACGCACTGGGGCGGTTCGAGCACGTTGCTCGGTGAGCGGATCGGCCCGGTGCGAGCGATCCGCGCCACCTGGGGCGCGGACTCGGGCACCAACGTCATCCGGATGGAGACTTTCTACCGCGACCAGGTGCGACAGAAGAGCTGGCTGCGCGTCCACGTCATCCCGCCGCTGGACGGGATCTATGCGCAGTGGGACTTCCGCGCCGGGCGCATGACCCACTACTACAACCCCAGCGTGCCCGACGGGGTGCCGGTGGACGGCAGGAACGACACCGTCTTCGGCAACCTCGACGACCCGTGCAACACCAACTACGACGACAACATCCTGGGCACGGGCCTCCAGGCGCCGGGCACGCCGCTCAACGGGCTCGATCCCAACCAGGTCTACCGCAAGGTCTACCAGCAGGCGCAGCTCTGCAAGGCGAGTCCCTACCACCAGAGCATCAACCTGGCGGACCCCACCTTCGGGTCGGCCAACGCCTCGCTGCAGTGGAACGAGACGACTGGGCCCTTCGGCACGATCGTCGACCGCTACCAGATCGACCGCGCCTCGGACATCACTCCCGGAGGCCTGCCGCAGTCACTGATGGCCCAGCCCTACTACCGCGACGACTCCTGCTTCGACGACGGGACCGGCACCGACCCGGGGCCGCGGGTCAAGCCGGGCAGCCCCGACGAGCCGCGGACGACCGCCGGTGGCGCACCGCGCAAGTGCTGGACCCCGGCTGACGGGGCTCCCGCGGCCGGTGACGATCGCTACTACCAGGGCGACATCGGAACCCACGGCCTCCATCTGCTCTTCCAGGTCGAGAGCGACAACGCGCGCCAAACGGTGCCGATCGACGAGATCGTCTCCGAGCAGCGGATGGTCATGCTCCCGGGCCAGCAGGCCAACGTCGGCGAGCAGTACGGGCGGGAGTTCGAGAAGCCGCTGGTCACCCGCGTCTCTCGCCCCCGATGAGGCGCGCGACCCTCATCGCCGTCATCGCGGCGCTCCTGCTGGCGGCCCCGACGCGTGCGGCGAGCCCGCGGGTCGTCGGCGGCCACGACGCGCCCGCCGGCAGCTTCGGCGCGGTGGCCGACGTCTCCGTGAGCGGCGCGTTCAGCTGCTCGGGCACACTCATCGCGCCCGACTGGGTGCTGACCGCCGCCCATTGCACATCCGTCACCGGCTCGCTGACCGACGGGGCCGTCCCCACGCCCGTCGCCTACCCGCCGACCGCGTTCGGCGTGACGCTGGGCACGGTGCGCGCCGATGGCGCGGGCGGTGAGTCTCACCAGGTCAGCCAGGTGGTCATCGACCCCGCCTACGGGTCCGACGGCGGAGGCGGGAACGACGTCGCGCTGCTGCAGCTGGACCACGCCTCGGCGGTCGCCCCCATCTCCATCGCGGCGCAGAGCGAGCGCTCGCTCTGGTTGCCAGGTGTGCTGACGACGATCGCCGGCTTCGGGACGACCTCGCAGGACTCGAGCCAGACTCCCGCCGTGATGCAGGTCGCGCAGGTGCCGATCGTTGCCGATCCCGTCTGCGCCGCGGCCTACCCGCGCGACACGTCGGCGCAGGTCGCCAACAACGGCGCGTTCGACCCGTCGACGATGGTGTGCGCGGGCTACCCGGCCGGCGGAGTGGATACGTGCGCGGGCGACTCCGGCGGCCCACTGCTGGCCGTGCGAGGAGACGGGGCGTTCCGCCTGGTCGGTGCCACGAGCTTTGGCAACGGATGTGCCCAGCCCGGCTACCCGGGGGTCTACGCGCGCGTGGCCGAGGGTCCGATCCGCTCGTTCATCGCGGGCGTGGTGCCCGGGGCGCTCGCACCCGAGCAGCCCCTGCCGTCCGCGGCGCCGACGACGGCCGGCGCCGGCGGCCCCTCCGCCGGCGCCCCGCGAATTCGTTCCCTGCGGCTGCGACCGGCAGTCCTGCGTGCGGCGCCGTCGGGCCCGGTCCTGCCCGCCCGACGACCCAGCGGGGGGCGCGGAACCGTCGCGACCCTGACGGTGAGCGGCCCCGTGGTCCTCGAGAGCTTCGCGGTACAGCAGGCCCGCGCGGGCATCAGGAGCGGCGGACGCTGTGTCGCCCCGCGCCGGGGCGCCCGCGGCCGCCGCTGCACGCGCGTGGTGACCGTCGGCACGTTCGCACGACCTGGGCGCGACGGCGCGGATCACTTCGTGTTCAGCGGCCGTCTGGCGGTCGGGGGCGCCACGCCGCGCGTACGCGCGGCCGCGCGGCGCATTTCGACGCGCGCGCTTCCCCCCGGGCGCTATCTCCTGCGGGCGGTGGCGTTGTCGGCATCGGGGCGCCCCAGCTCGCCGGTGCTGCGGGCGTTTCGGGTGCGCGGCTGAGATCGAAGCGCGGGCTAGAAGGGTAGGTTGAGGCCGTGGCTCGGCGGACCGGAGCGACACGGCAGAGGCGCGGTTCCCCATTGCTCTGGGTGGTGGCCGGCGCGCTGGGAGTGGCGGCCGCGGTCGTCGTCGTCCTGCTGCTGACCGGGGGGCGGACCATCGACCCGTTCGCCTACCAGGCGGGCAAGCGCGCGCAGTTCGAGGCGCGGGCGGCTGCGGGCGAGAGCCATCTCCTCTACGCCAACAGTCCCGGCGGAGTGCCGGCGACCGCCCGCCGCGTCGCCGCCCTCCACGCTCCGATTCAGGCCGCCGCCGCCACCGCCCACGTCGACCCCGAGCTGCTCGAGGCGATGGTGTTCCTGGAGAGCGGCGGGCGCCCGGACGTCGTGGCCGGCTCGGACCCGAGCGCGGCCGCGGGCGTGACCCAGATCGTCGCCGAGACCGGCCGGACCCTGCTGGCGATGCACATCGACCTGCGCGCGAGCCGCCGGTTGACCAAACAGATCGCGGCCGCGCAGAAGCAACATGACGCCGCCGCGGTGGCGCGCCTGCAGGCTCAGCGGCGGCGCGCGGACGACCGCTTCGACCCGAACAAGGCGATCGCCGCCACCGGTCGCTACCTCGCGTTCGCGCTACCGCGCTTCGGCGGCAGCGACTTCGCGGTCGCCTCCTACCACATGGGCGTGGGCAATCTCGCCGACGCCGTCCGCGGCTACGTGGGACCGAAGGAGAAGCAGCTGGCCGTCAAGATCGTGAACCAGCGCAAGCTCACCTACGCGCAGCTGTTCTTCGACAGCAACCCGTTTCGCCGCCAGACCGCGTACCGCCGGCTCACCGACCTGGGCGACAACTCCAACACGTACTACTGGCGGGTGCTGGCCGCGCGGGACATCATGCGCCTCTACCGGCAGAACCCGGCGGAGCTCGACCGGCTCAATCGGCTGGAGACCGGCTACGGATCGGCTGAGGCCGTTCTGCGCCCGCCGGGCAGTACGGCGGTGTTCGCCAACGCTGCAGCGGTCAAGCAGGCCCTGGACCGCGGCGCGCTCGTGAAGGTGCCGAACCAGCCCAAGCAGCGCCATTTCGGGCTCGACCCGGCGGCGACGACGCCGGCCGCGCTGCGCCCGCAGGCGCTCGCGCTTCTCTACTACCTGACCGACCGCGTACACGCGATCAGCCACGACAAGGGCGCACTCGTGGTCGGCGCAACGGTGAGCGACGGCGTCGCCGAGCAGGCGCTGGTGGCCCAGCACCTCGCCAAGCCCGGGTACGCGGTGGCCACGACCGGCTACAGCTTCGACATCGACCGCCGGTACGCGAGCCAGGCCCAGGCCGAGGCCTTCCAGGCAATGCTCGACCGGCTCCAGGCGCTCGACGTGATCGCCTGGGAGCGCCGTCCGGACGTCATTCACATCACGGTGTCAGCGCACGCCAAGCCGCTCACGCCCCTTCTGCACGGGGCCAGCCTGAGCGCCGACGCGTAACCCGACTCGCGGCAGCGTCTACTCTCTACGGACAGCGTTGGCGACCGAACCCGCTGAGCCGACCGTAACCCGGTCGCAGAGCTCTCGGGCCATCGGCGAACCGCCTGTGTGACGCCAGGGTCGCGTGCACCGGCGGCTGGAGCGAACGTCGCGCTGATCGCAAACCACAATCGATCCACCAGGAGGCTCGCCATGACGCGAACCCTTCGAGCATTCGTCTCTCGGCTCGTGCGCGATCCAGACGTCGACGTCGCGCACGTGCACTTTCACAGCGGCCCCGAGGGCCATCCGGCGGCGTGCCACGACCCGCGCTGCCCGAACCCCCGGCTGAGCACGTAGGCGGTGCCTGGGATGGGATCTGGAGGCCCGGCCGTCGAGGCCGGGCCTCCACCATCTCCGCCCGACGGTTTTATGTAGTCACCCGCCGTTTGCTCTGCTACGGTCGGGCACCGCACGCCGAGTCTTCGTTCGCAGAACGGAGAACGGGGGAACCAGACCAGTGGGGCGAATCTCGCGGTGTTCTGCGAGAGGCGCCGGCCCAGGCCGGTGGCAGCCCGTCAGCTAACTCCGTAGGCGCGCACAGAACGTCGAGGTAGTGCCCCCGCGCTCGGCGCGGGCTTCACCATGGTTCGAGACCACGGGAACACGCCGACCCTCCCGCGCACCCGACGCGCCCCTGCGATGATCCTCGCGGCAGCTGCGATCGTGGTTGCGCTGCTGATCGTCCTCCGTGGCGCGCCGCCCGTTCGGGCCGCCCCGGGCGTCGCGTCGGGAACGGCGGCGGCGACGGCGAAGAAGAAGCCGAGTGCGCTCACGCGCTGCCTGCGGCGCGCGCGCAAGGGCCGAACTCGGCGACTCCGCGCCGCGCGGCGCCGTGCCTGCCTGCGCGCCGAGGCGCGGCGGCGAGCAGCTCTGGCGCGCCCGCCGGGCGCCGCCCTCATCGGCGTGGCCGCGGGCGGCGCGATCCACAACGAAGACCCGGCGACCCTCGGCCGGGACCTCAACGCGATCCAGCGCCTTCACGCGGGGTGGCTGCGAGTGGACATCAATTGGGCGACGATTCAGGACCACGGCCCGACGAGCTACAACTGGGCACCCATCGACCGGGTGGTGCAGGGGGCGACCGCCCGCGGCCTCAAGGTCCTGGGCACAATCGGCTACACGCCTGGCTGGGCGCGGCCGGCTGGAAGCGCCGCGACACACAATCCGGACCCCGTGCAGTACGCCGCGTTTGCGGCCACTGCGACCCGACACTACGCCGCGATGGGCGTGCACAGCTACGAGGTGTGGAACGAACCCAACCAGAGCGGCGCCTGGACGCCCAAGCCCGATCCGGCCGCCTACACGCTGCTGCTGAAGGCCGCATACCCGGCCATCAAGGCGGCGGACCCGCAGGCGACCGTGATGACCGGCGGCACCGGCCCCGCGCCCAACGACGGAACCCAGATCGCCCCCCTGGACTTCCTCAACGCCGTCTACGCCAACGGCGGCGCCGGCTTCTTCGATGCCGTCGCCCACCATCCCTACACCTTTCCCGCCTACCCTGGCGAGGCCCAGAACTGGAGCCCGTGGTATCAGATGTACGGCACCGCACCCAGCCTGCGCAGCCTGATGATCGCCCACGGCGACGGCGCCAAGAAGATCTGGGCCACCGAGTTCGGTGCGCCGACCAACGGCCCGAGTGGCAGCCACGTCAGCGAGGCCATACAGGCCAGCATGTACACGAAGGCCATCGCAGCCTGGCGCCGTTACACGTGGGCGGGCCCGCTGTTCTTCTTCCAGGGTCGCGACATGGGGTCCAACACTTCCTCGCGTGAGAACTTCTTCGGCTTTCTGCGCTACGACTTCTCCCCCAAGCCCGCGTACGCGGCCCTTCAGGTAGCGATCGCCGGCCGCTAACGCCTCCGGCTCCTAGGTCATCCAGCGGTAGTGCCGGTGCCACAGGCTGAATGCGATGATCGCGCCTGCCACCAGGCTCCCGCCGACGGCTGAACCGAGTAGGAGACCGACCAGCGTGCCAGCGAGCACAGCCACGCCAAGCAACGCCAGGAAGATCAGCCACGCCCCTCCCACGCACGTCATAACGCGGCAATGAGCACAAGGTTGGGCAGCCACGCCAAAGCTGACGATTCCTGGCCATTCCCTGCGGGCGCCGGCGGAGCGTCGCGGCGTTGGCGCAGCGCGCGGGCGGTCGCCGTCAGTGGCGTGCACGCCGTCGCGCGGCGTCCCTGGCTCATCACTGCGGTGTTCGCCATCGCCTTCGGACTGCTGGCGCCGAGGACGGGCGACGAAGCCGCGGCCTACTTCCGGGCGCATCTCTTCCAGCGCGAGGGGTTCGCGCTGTGGGATGCCCAGTGGTTCGGCGGTCACAACCTGCCCGGCTACTCGATTCTGTTCCCACCGCTCGGCGCGGCGCTCGGCGTACGGATGGTCGGCGTGCTCTCTTCGATCGCGGCCGCAGTGCTCTTCGAGCGCCTCCTGCCGGAGCGCTACGGCACCGGCGCCCGCGTGGGCGCAGTGGCGTTCGCGGTCGGAGTGGTGGCGAACCTGGCCGCCGGACGGGTGACGTTCGCGCTCGGCGTTGCGGTCGGGCTGGCGGCGCTGGTGGCGCTGCGCCGCGGGCACCCGCTGTGCGCCGCGGGACTGGCGGCGGCGACCGCGCTCGCCAGTCCGGTCGCAGGCATGTTCCTCGCATTGGCGGGCGTCACCGCGTTCGCGGTGT
>JAWVFS010000195.1:0-3596 GCA_033855795.1 Solirubrobacteraceae bacterium
AGGAAGTCGCGCTTGCAGATCGCGGCGGCGGCCGACAGCGGTGCGCGAAGGCGACTCACGCCGCCTCCAGCCTGCCGTCGCTCACCACGAAGCGACGATCGCATTCGACGCCGAGGTCATCGGCGTCGGGCGCGCACACCACCGCGGCCCCGCCGGCGGCGGTCAGCGCGTCCACCGCCGCCCTGACGTGGGCCACGCCGTCCGCATCGAGGCTGGTGCGCGGCTCGTCCAGCAGGGCCAGCTCCGGCTCGTGCACAAAGGCGAGGGCGAGCCGCACGCGCTGGCGCTGGCCCATCGACAGCCGGTCCACGCGCTGGCCCAGCAGCTCGTCGAGCTCGAATGCGCGGCGTGCCCGGTCGATCGCCGCGGCCCGGGCCTCGCGCGGCACATATGCGAGGGCGGCCGCGAGATCCAGGTGATGCTCGACGCGAAGGCGCCCGTAAAGCCCGCTGTTCCCCGCGGAGAGGAACCCAAGGCGTTGCTGGTACTCGGCGCGGTCGCGCTCCGGGCTCAGCCCGAGCACGTGCACGTTGCCCGCGTCCGCCGTGATGAGCCCGGCGGCGATGCGGAGCAGCGTCGTCTTGCCCGCTCCGTTGCGGCCCAGTACGCCCACCACTTCGCCCGGGCGCACGGCGAGATCGACCCCGTCGAGCACCGGCGGACGGTCTGACCGCCAGCGCTTGGCGACGCCGACGACCTCGAGCACGGGCAGCGCTGTCGCCGTTTCCTCCCTCGTGTCGACGGCGTCGCTTGCCGGAGGGCGCGACACCCCCAGCATCCGTGCGTCAGCCGCTGTCATCACAGTGGTCCCCTGTCCCTGGCACGTGCCGGAAAGACCTCACGCCTCCCACAGCACCGCGGCGAATTGCAGCACACCAGAGCGCCGGGCGCAAAGGGCTGGTGACACGACACCCCGGGTTGGATAGCGTTTCGGGAGGCATGAGCTTCGCGAGGCGGGGCAGGGGATGGTGGAGACCGGTCGTGGTCGTCGCGATCGTTGCTGCCTCGGTGCTCCTCGGCGCGGCTGCGGGCGCCGGGCGCGGCCCGCCTCGGCCTGCCGTGAGGGTGGCGGTGAATCCGGTCGCCCGCGACACGGTGCTCGCCACCGGGACCGTGCCGGTCACCCTGCGCGCTCCGCGCGACGGGCGCGTGACCGTGCGGCTGCGCCTCGTGGACGGCGCCGGCCGTATTCTGGCCGCGTCGCGCGGCTTTTCGGTTCGCCTGCGCCGGGGTCGGGTGCGAACGCTGTCGCTGCCACCGGGGCAGTCGATCGTCCGAGCGCTCGAGCAGTGCGGGGGACGCAGGATGCGCGTTGACATCACTCCGCGGCGGCGAACCGGGTTGCGAAGCAGCCGGGCAGCGCTCCCGCTCGCTCTCGTCCCGCCGGTGTGCGGCCGTTTCTTCGCCGACGACTCGTTCTGGAACCGCGTGGTACCGCCGGACGCACCCCTGGATCCAGCGTCGCCGAAGCTCACGGGAGAGCTGTTGCGCCAGGTCCGCGCCGATATCGCCGGGGGCACCGGCCCATGGATCAACACCACGCGCTTCAGCACCCGGATCTACACGGTTCCCGCCGGTCAGGCCCGCGTGCGCGTTGCCCTGCCGCCACGAGCCGATCCGGCGCTGGCCGAGGCGATGCGGGACGTCCCGCTCCCCTCGGGCGCAGCACCATCGCCGGACTCGGATGCCGCGCTCGTCGTGTGGCAGCCCAGCCGAGACACGCTGTGGGAGCTCTGGCGGCTGCGACGACTCTCTGACGGGCAGTGGCAGGCGGACTGGGGAGGGCGGATCGACCACGTGTCGGCGAGTCCTGGCTCGTACGTGCCGCCGCATCCGGCCTGGGGCGCATCGGCGAGCAGCCTGTCGATCGCCGGTGGGCTGATCTCGGAGTACGAGTTGCGCCGCGGTCACATCGACCACGCGCTCGCGATTGGCCTACCGACGGTGCGGGCCGACGCTTTCGCGCTGCCCGCCATGCGCACCGACGGCACCGTGGCGGGCGCCGATCGCGTCCCGGAGGGCGCCCACTTCCGCCTCGACCCGACGCTCGACCTCAACTCGCTGGGCCTGCCGCCGGTCACACGCATCCTGGCCGAGGCGGCGCAGCGCTATGGCCTCGTCGTACGCGATCGAGCCGGCGCAGTGGTGCTCTACGCGCAGCTTCCGACGCCGCCCGAGCCAAACCCGTACCCCGCGTTGTTCGGCGGTAGCCCGTCCGGCGTGCTGCGGACGTTCCCGTGGGACCGGCTCCGGCTCCTGCGCATGGACCTGCGACCCGTCCCGGGGAGGTCCGTCAGTTCGGGCTGCGGCACCCTGCTGATCTGCTAGCGACAACTGTCGCGCGGTCTGTCGCTGCACCCCTATACTGCCCCGCGTCATGGACGATGCCCTTGGCAGGGGGTTCTATGTGCGACCGTGCGTCACCGACTACGGCGACCTGGTCGCGATCACGGGCTCGATGCACATGCTCTACGGCTCCGCCGCCGACCCGACCCGCGACATGTCCTTCAGCGGCGCGAACGGCGGCAGCCCCGGCGGGACCACCGGCGCCGGCGCCTCGAGCCCAGCGACCGCTGCCGGGGCCCCCACCTCGGCGACGCAGACCCCCGCCGGCGTGCAGCAGGTGACGACCGCAGGCACGGGCAGCGGGCAGGTGCCCGCCGGGACCGCCCAGAGCATTGGCGGCGGCGGCACCACGCCCGCTTCAGGGGCTGGCGGCGGGGCCGGCATCGGTCCGGGAGGCGAGAGCCTGCCCTTCACCGGCTATCCGGCCGCGGCGGTGGCGGCCATGGGCGCCGCGCTGGTGGCCGTCGGAGCGGCGCTGCGCCGCACGGTGCGGCCCAAGCGCGCTGAGCGCTAGCGGCAGCCGGCCTCGGTGGGTGAGAGCGGCGCCATCAGCTTGTTGGCGGCGGAGAGCGCCTGGCCGACGACCTGGTCCATGTTGAGGTACTGATACCGCGCGAGGCGTCCGACGAACGTCACGTCGGGCAACTCGTCGGCCAGAGCCTCGTAACGGCGGTAGAGGGCCCGCGTGTCGTCCCGCGGGATCGGGTAGTAGGGGTCGCCCTCGGAGCGCGGGTACTCCACGGCCACAGTCGACGAGTCGTGGTTCACCTGACCGGTCATCCAGCGGAACTCGGTTGTGCGGGTGTAGGGCACGTCTTCGCTGGGCTCGTTGACCGACGTGGCCGCATCGGCCGGCGTCCGGCTCAACCACCGGCTAGCGGCAAAGAGCCCAACCTGACGGCACGCCAATCGGCCGCCAGAAGAACCAGTAGGAGAGATGCCGCCCGTATGGCTCCGAGGCACGCCACGGGGGACGCGGACGAAACGGTTCGTTCTGGAAATGTGGGCCCAGCTGCTGGAAGAGAGGAAATCGATAGTGCAGAACCTCAAAGCCCGAACCGACTAAGAGGCGTTTGTGACCTGCGAGATTCGCCGTCCACCATTCCTGAGCGCCATCCTGGGCCGCCAGTTGCGCGCATGGAGTACGGGGACGCAGCAGCGAAAGAGGGAGAGAAACGATTTCGAATGAAAGGAACGATCCCGTGGTCACGCTCCGTGCTGCTCGAAGTGCTCTGCCCGGATCAGCGAGG
>JAWVFS010000196.1:0-5537 GCA_033855795.1 Solirubrobacteraceae bacterium
CTCGTGCTTCGCCGAACGGCTGGACGATGCGGCCCCGTGGCCCGGACTTGCCCAGGACCGCGGCGTGGCCGCGGCGGACACCGGCGTCACGCTGATGGCCACCGAGGGCCCGCGCGTTATCGTCGACCAGCTCGCGCGCGAGCCGGAGGGCCTGTGCGCGTCGCTGGCGCTGGCGCTGGAGTCCGTCGCCCACCCCAAGCAGCGCCTCGCCTTCGACGCCCTGCTCGTCCTCGGCCCGGAGCACGGGCGCGTGTTCCGTGAGGCCGGCTGGGATCGCGCGCGCGTCCAGGAGCGGCTGTTCGAGCTCACCACCTCCCCGGCCCGCGAGCTGGCTCGCGGGGCCGGCGGGTCGCCCGAAGGCATCGAGGAGAAGTTCGTGAGCGACCCCGACATGCCCGTGGCGAAGTTCGCGGCGCCCGACCGCATCCTGCTGGCGTACGCGGGCGGCGACGCCGGCCTGTTCTCGATGGTCTACGGGAGCTGGGCGGCCGGCGAGATCGGATCGGCACCGGTTACGGTGAGCGTGGAGCCCTGGCGATGAGCGCCCTGGAGATACTTGACCCGACCGCCGAGCGCGACCCCGAGGGCCGCCCCCTCGCCGACCGAACGGCGACGGTCCGGACGATCGCCCTCGTGGACATCCGCAAGCCGCGGGGCGACGTCTTCCTCGACGAGCTCGAGCGACTGCTGCGCCAGCGCGGCCACGAGGTGCAGCGAGCGGCGAAGCCGACCTTCACCAAGCCGGCGCCCGCCGACGTGCGCAAGGAGATCGCCGCCCGCTGTGACGCCGTGATCGAAGCCCTCGCCGACTGAGGCTCCTGCGTGTCGTGCGGTCTGCGCGACGTCGTGGAGTTCGAGGGCGCCGGCCGGCCGGCGGTGCTCATCGCCTCGGATGCCTTCGTGCAGGCGGCCGAGGAGCAGTCGCACAAGCTCGGCCAGCCGGCGCTGCACCGGGCGTTCGTCGCCCATCCGATCCAGGACCGCACGGACGAGGAGATGCGCGCGCTGGCCGGCGAGATCGTGGACGAGGCGCTGGCCGCGCTGCGGTAGCACGCCCGGGTGCTCGCGCCGCGGTTTGGCGGTCTCGTGCCGGGGTAATCAATCGATTACCATTGGTAATCAGACGATGACCACGACGGCTTCTCCAGTCGAGAACACGACGCGCCAGCGGATCATCGACGCCGCGCTGCGTCTGATCGCCGAACGGGGGTATCGGGGCACGACCGTCGGGCAGATCGAGGAGGCGGCGGGCCTCACCCCCCGGGCCGGCGGCCTGTACAAGCACTTCGCCAGCAAGCGGGAGGTCCTGGCGGCCGCCATGGTGCAGCGGACCGAGGCGATCGATCAGGTCGTGACCACCCTCCGCCAGGCGGTCCGCGACACGCCCGTCGAGGATCTGCGCAGCGAGTTGGAGACGATCGCACGGTCGATGCTGCGGGAGTTCGAGAACGAGCGCACGCTGCTGCGGGTCGCGATGAAGGAGGGCGACCAGTTCCCGGAGCTTCGCCGCGAGTTCTACGACCGATTCCCGCGCCGCGGCTACGCCGAGGCGCAGCGCTGGCTGGTCGCGACCGGCGAGCGCCACGGCCGCGCGCCCGCGGACCCCGAGGGGATGACCGCGATCGTGTTCGGCGGCCTCGTGCACTACCACCTCATGCAGACCGTGTTCGACGAGCCGCCGCCCGGCGTCGACGAGGACCGCTTCGTCGACGCCTGGGTGGAGGCGACGGCAACGCTCCTGCGTTCCTGGGGCGTCGCCAACCCGTCAGACCCGAAGGAGGCAACCGCATGACCCACGACGACCACATCGACCGTCACCGCGGCCTGATCGCGGGGCTACTCGTCGCGCTCGGGGCACCACAGGCGCTGATCGGCCTCTGGGCGCTGCTCGCCCCGCGGGGCTTCTACGACGACTTCGGCCCCGGGGGCGGATGGGTGTCCGCGCTCGGCGCCTACGACGAACATCTCGTGCGCGACGTCGGCGGCCTGTTCATCGGTCTCGGTGTGCTGATGATCGTCGCCGCCGTACGCGGCCGGCGCACCCTCACGCTCACCGCCGTGGCCGTGTGGCTGATCTTCGCGGTTCCGCACGCGATCTACCACGTGCTCAACCTCGGCCCCTACACGACGGCCGACGCGATCGCGAACGCCGCCACCCTGGGCTGGACGGTGCTCGCCCCGATCATCGTCCTCCTCATGCTGCGCGCGCCGGCCCCCGCCCGCCCGGCCCCGCCGGCCGCCGACGGCGCCCGTATCGCCGGCGTCCCCGACGGCAGCGGCGGTCCGCTGACCCGCTACGGCTACTGGTACTCGCGCCGCCACTACGGCCACGTGGTCGGCCCCACCCGCATCTTCGCCCACCACCCGCTGCTCCTCGGCGGCTACGGCGCGCTCGAGATGGCCGTCGAGCGCGCGGATCGCGTCGAGCCCCGGCTCAAGGCGCTGGCCGAGCTCAAGGCCGCGACGCGGACGGGGTGCCCGTTCTGCATCGACATCGGCGCCAAGCTCGGCCGCGACAGCGGTATCAGCGAGCAGCAGATGCGGGAATTCCTGTTCTACCGCGAGAGCGACGCCTTCTCCCCGGTGGAGCGGCTCGTGATCGACTACGCGGTGGGGATGACCAGCACGCCGGTGGACGTGCCGGGGGAGCTGTTCGCCCAGCTGCGGGAGCACTTCGACGACGCCCAACTCGTGGAGCTGACCGCGGTGATCGCGACCGAGAACTTCCGCGGTCGCTTCAACTGGGCGTTCGGCATCGACAGCGAGGGGTTCGCCGACGGCACGACGGCGCCGGCGGCGGAACCCGCCCCGGCATAACCGTCCGGCGCGGCGCCTAAGGTCCGCGCAGCCTCGGGCTCCGGGCCTGAGCAACTGCGCAAATATGCCCCCGCTCATAACCCGCGAGGAAGCGCTGCGCCTCGGTGAGCTCGAGAAGCCCGCCGAGATCGAGGCGTTGGTGGAGCGCGCGTGGCGGGCTCGGGTGGAGCGCTTCGAGGACTCCACCGACATGTGCTCGCTGGTGAATGCGAAATCCGGCGGGTGCTCCCAGGACTGCGGATTCTGCGCGCAGTCGCGCTTCGCCGAGGCGGAGACGCCGATGCACGCGATGATGGAGCCCGAGCAGATCCTCGAGCACGCGCGTGCCGCCGAGGCGGCCGGGGCGCATCGCTTCTGCATGGTCACGCAGGGTCAGGGGCTCTCCAAGCGGGACTTCGAGCGGGTGCTGGAGGGGACGCGGCTGGTGGCCGAGCACACCAACCTCAAGCGTTGCGCGTCGGTCGGCCACATGTCGGTGGACCGCGCGAAGGCGCTCAAGGGCGCCGGTGTGCAGCGCGTGCACCACAACGTCGAGACGGCCGAGTCCTACTACGACGAGGTCACCTCGACGGTGCGCTATGCGGGGCGCATCCGAACGATCGAGGCGGTCAAGGAGGCCGGCCTGGAGACGTGCGTCGGCGGGATCCTCAACCTCGGCGAGACCCGCGAGCAGCGGGTGGAGATGGCCTTCCAGCTGGCCGACATCGACCCGACCAGCGTGCCCATCAACCTGCTCAACCCGAGGCCCGGGACGAAGTTCGGCGACCGCGAGTTCATGGACCCGTGGGAAGCCGTGAAATGGATCGCGATCTTCCGCCTGATCCTGCCCGGCGCCCTGTTCCGCCTCTGCGGCGGCCGCGTGGAGAACCTCGGCGAGCTCCAACCGCTCGCGATCAAGGCCGGCGTCAACGGCGTGATGATGGGCAACTTCCTCACCACGCTGGGCAACACCCCCGAACAGGACCAGGAGATGTTCGAGGACCTCGGGCTCAACGTCGCCCGCCAGCCCGACAACGCAGCCAACCCGCGGCCCGACAATCGTGCCGGCTGGCTCGAGGGAGAGACGCCCGACGTGGTGGAGGATCACCTGCACCCCGCCACGCCGGAGCCGCAGATCGAGGTGCGGCTGTGGGACCCCTCCACGCAGCTGCGCTTCAAGCGCAAGGGTCACGTGCCGCCCCGCCCCGACGGCACACCGAACACCGCCCCGGCCCCCGGGCGGTGAGGGAGGAGCATCCGATGAGGGACATCCAGGACCGTCTCGACGAGCTCAAGGAGCTCGGGCTGTACCGCCGGACGCGCCAGGTCTCCGGCCCGCAGGGTCCGCGCGTGGTGCTCGACGGCAAGCCCGTGATGCTGCTGTGCTCCAACAACTACCTCGGCCTGGCCGACCACCCGCGCGTGCGCCAGGCGGCGGCCGACGCGGCGATGCGCTGGGGCGTGGGCGCTGGCGCCTCCCGGCTGATCTCCGGAAACATGACGATCCACCGGCGTCTCGAGAAGCGTCTGGCCGACTTCGAGCGGCGCGAGGCTTGCGTGCTCTTCGGGTCCGGCTATCTCGCGAACACCGGGATCGTGGCGGCGCTGGCACGTGAGGGCGAGGTCGTGTTCTCCGACGCACTCAACCATGCCTCGATCGTGGACGGGTGCCGACTCGCTCGGGCCGAGACCTTCGTGTACGACCATGCCGACGTCGAGCACCTCGCGTGGGGGCTCGAGCAGGCTGCCGGCCGCGGCGCGCTGATCGTCACCGACGGCGTGTTCTCGATGGACGGCGACGTGGCCCCGCTGCCCGAGATCGTCGAACTCGCCCAGGCCTACGACGTGCGCGTCGTCGTCGACGAGGCCCACGGCACCGGCGCCCTCGGGCCCGGCGGACGCGGGGCGGTGGCGGAGGCCGGCCTCGAGGACGACGTCGACGTGGTCGTCGGCACGCTCGGCAAGGCGCTTGGCTCCTACGGCGCGTACGCGTGCTGCGACAACGTGATGGCGCAGTACCTCGTGAACACCGCGCGCCCGCTGATCTTTTCCACGGCGCCGCCGCCGCCCGCGGTGGCCGGCGCGCTGGCGGCGCTCGAACTCCTCGAGGAGCAGCCACGGCGCGTGCGCAAGCTCCAGCTCGCCGGCGACCTCCTGCGCGCCGAGCTCGAGGGGCAGGGGTTCGACATCGGCGCGTCGAGCACGCAGATCATCCCGCTCATGGTCGGCGACGCCGCCGAGGCGATGCGAGCGTGCGAGCTGGCGCTGGAGCAGGGCGTGTTCGCCCAGGCGATCCGTCCTCCGACGGTGCCGGCCGGGACGTCGCGCCTGCGGCTCGCCGTGATGGCGTCCCACACCAAGACGGAGCTGCGCACGGCCGCCCAGGTCCTCGGGAAGGCGATGGTGGCCGCCGGCGTGGGCCCGAAGCCGCGCCCCGTCGCGCCGCCCGTCGCCGAGCCGGTCGCCGCCCCCGAGAAGCAGCCCGTTCCCGTCGCCGGCGTGTTCGACGGCGAGGCCGTCGCGCGGGCGGCCTAGCGGCGGCGCGGCACCGGCGTCCTGCGCGGCTGCTTCGTCACCGGGACGGACACCGGCGCGGGCAAGACCGTGGTCGCCGCGGCGATCGCGGCGGCGCTCGTCGCGCGCGGCGAGCGGGCGTGCGCCTTCAAGCCCGTCCTGACGGGCACCGGCGAGCCGCCCGACCCAGCGTGGCCACCGGACGACGAGCTGCTCGCCGCCGCCAC
>JAWVFS010000197.1:0-15219 GCA_033855795.1 Solirubrobacteraceae bacterium
TTCGTCCACGGCCTGCTCGTCAACGGCGCCCTGTGGCGCAAGGTCGTTCCGGAGCTCGCACCCGACTTCCGCTGCATCGCGCCCGACTGGCCGTTCGGCTCGCACGAGGTGCCGCTCGGTGAGGAGGCGGACCGGACACCGGCGGGCATGGCCGCGCTGATCGCCGACTTCATGGCGGCGCTCGAGCTCGACGACGTGACGCTGGTGGGCAATGACAGCGGGGGCGCGCTGTCCCAGCTCGTCGTCACGCGGCACCCCGAGCGGGTCGGCCGGCTCGTGCTCACGCCGTGCGACGCCTTCGACAACTTCCCGCCGAAGATGTTCCGCTACCTCAGCTGGGCGGCGAGGGTCCCGGGCGGGATGGGACCGATCGCTCAATCGATGCGCCTGCGGGCCAACCGGCGCACACCCATTGCCTTCGGCTGGCTGACCAAACGCCGGCTGCCGAACGCCGTCTCCGACCACTACGTCAACCCGGTCATCCACGACCGCCGGATCCGCGAGGACACCCGGGCCTTCATCCTCGGCATCGACCCCGTCTACACGCAGGAGGCGGCAGAGAAGCTGCCCGGCTTCGACCGACCGGTGCTGTTGGCGTGGGCGCCGGAGGACCGCTTCTTCCCGATGGCGCACGCCGAGCGGCTGGCCGAGCTGCTGCCCGACGCTCGGGTGGCGCGTATCGAGGACTCGCGGACGTTCGTGTCCGAGGACCAGCCGCAGCGGCTGGCCGAGCTGATCGCGGGGTTCGTGCGCGAGCCGGCCAAGGCGGCGGCCGGGTAGCGATGGCGGCGCCTCGGACCGGGCTGCGCGGCGCACTGACCCGCTACGCGATCGACCCGGTGTTCACGCGCGCGGCCGGGACCCGCTGGGTTCCCACCCACGCGATGCTGGAGACCACCGGCCGCCGGACGGGCCGCGCCCGGCGCACCCCGGTGGTGAGCCGGCTCGAGGCCGACACGGTGTGGCTGGTCGCGGAGTACGGTCGCCGCGCCGCCTATGTGCGCAACCTCGAGGCCGACTCCCGGGTGCGCGTCCGGGTGCGGGGGCGCTGGCGGCGAGGCACCGCGCATCCGCTGCCCGACGACGACCCGCGTGCTCGCCTGCGACGCATGCGCCGGCCACTCCTCGGCCGCGTGGTCCGCTGGTTCGGCGACGACCTGCTGACCGTCCGGATCGACCTCTCACCGAACAAGGAGGCACCCTTATGACCACCGCCACCGCCGACACCGCCGCGATCGAGGCGCTCGCCGAGCGCTACGGCGAGGCGTGGAACACCCAGGACCTCGACGGCATCCTCGCGCGACACGCCGAGGACGGAAGCTTCCGGCTCCACGTGCCGGGCGGAGAGCCCGTCGAGGGCCGCGACGCCATCCGTGCGGCGTTCGCCGGCTTCCTCGCGCAGCTGCCCGACATCCGCTTCGAGCCCCGCCGGCTGCTCTGCGGCCCGGGCTTCTGGGTGCTCGAATCGACCATGACCGGTACCGCGGCCGCGCCGTTCGACGTCGACGGCGCGCAGGTCGACGCTCCGGGTGCCCGCATCGAGGTCGACGCGGTGGACGTCATCACGGTGCGCGACGGGCTCGTCCAGACCAAGGACACCTACCTCGACGCGCTGGCGTTCCAGAGCCAGCTCGAGGCGGCGTCATGAGCGCGGCCGTCACGCCGACCCACACCTCGACGGGCGCCGCCGAGGCCTTCGTGGCGGGCTTCACCGAGGGCTGGCGCGCGCCCGCGAGCGCCGAGGCCGCGGCGGCGCACTTCGAGCGCCTGCTCGCACCCGACGTCCGGCTGATCCAGCCGCAGCTGCCCACGGGGGTCGGGTACGAGGCTCTGCGCCGACAGTTCCTTGAGCCGCTCTTCGAGCTCATGCCCGACGTGCGCTGCGTGGTCGACCGCTGGGCCGCGCGCGGCGACGAGGTGTTCATCGAGCTGACCGTGATCGGCACGATCGGCCGGCGGCGCGTGCGGATGCGCGCGTGCGATCGCGTCACCCTCCGCGACGGCGTGGCGATCGAGCGCGAGTCGCACGCGGATCCCACGCCGCTGCTGGTGGCCGTCGCCCGCACGCCGCGGGCGTGGCCCCGATTCCTGCGCACCCAGGCGCGGCTCCGCCTGGCCGGCGCGGCGCGGGCGTGACCTGATCGCGGCGTGCCAAGATCACGTCCATGGCCGGCGAGTTCCTGCTCATGGGCGTGGTCAACGTCACGCCGGACTCCTTCTCCGACGGCGGGCGCTTCCTCGACCCCGACGCGGCCGTGGCCCACGGCACGCGGCTCGCGGAGGAGGGCGCGGCGATCCTCGACGTCGGCGGCGAGTCGACGCGGCCGGGCGCGGACCCGGTCCCGGCCGAGGAGGAGCTGCGGCGCGTCGTCGGGGTGGTCGAGCGGCTGGCCGGGGCCGGCACGGGTTCGCAGCTGTCGATCGACACCTCCAAAGCCGCCGTCGCGCGCGCCGCGCTCGATGTCGGGGCGAGCTACGTCAACGACGTGACCGCGTTCCGCGGCGATCCGGAGCTCGCCGGGCTCGTGGCCGAACGCGGCGTGCAGTGCTGCCTGATGCACATGCTCGGCGAGCCGCGCACGATGCAGGAGGACCCCCGTTACGACGACGTCGTCTCCGATGTGAAGGCGTTTCTCGAACGGCGCCTGGCGTTCGCCGTCGACGAGGGCGTGTCCGAGGAGCGCGTGACGCTCGACCCGGGCATCGGCTTCGGCAAGACGCTTGCGCAGAACCTGGAGCTGCTGCGCCGCCTCGATGAGATTGCGGCCATCGGCCGGCCCGTGCTCGTGGGGACCTCGCGCAAGTCGTTCCTCGGCAAGCTCACGGGCCGCGACGTCGACGACCGGCTGGCGGGGACGATCGCCACCAACGTCCTGGCCTTCGCGCGCGGCGCGTCGGTGTTCCGCGTCCACGATGTCGCGCCCGTGCGCGATGCCCTCACGGTGGCGGCTGCTACCGTCGCGGCGCCATGGACGACGAGCCCGACCGCGACGACGAGGAGCTAGGCGCCGAGGAGTTCGACGATGGCGGAGGTGGCGACACCGACGTCACGATCGAGGTCAGCGGCCTGTCGCTGTACACGCACCTCGGGGTGACCGAGGCGGAGCGCGAGGTCGGCCAGCGGCTCGTCATCGACCTGCGACTCGAGGTGGGGGAGTGCGACGCGATCGTGACCGACCGGGTCGAGGACACCATCGACTACGCGGAGGTGTGTGAGGCCGTCGCGCTCGCCGCGCAGCAGCGCTCGTACCGCACGCTCGAGCGCCTGTGTGCCGCGGTCGCCGAGCGGCTGGTCGACCAGTTCGGCGCCGAGAGCGTGTGGATCAAGATCGCCAAGCCCGAGCCGCCGATCCCGCTGCCCGTCGAGGAGGTCGCCGTGGAGCTCTGGCGCGAGCGCGAGTAGATCGATTGGTCGATTTGGTAGCCCATGCTGTACCAAATCGATCAATCGCCGCGTGACGCGTCTTGACAGAGTAGTGAGTGGTCACTAACTTACGCCAGCATGATGGCTTCCACCGGTGTCCGCCCGCGAATGAGCGCCGACGCGCGCCGCGAGGAGATCCTGAACACCGCGGTCTCCGACTTCGCGATCGGCGGTCTCCATGGGACCTCCACGGAGGCGATCGCCCAGCGCGCCGGGATCTCGCAGCCGTATCTGTTCCGGCTCTTCGGCACCAAGAAGGACCTGTTCATCGCCTGCATCGGGCGCTGCTTCGACCGCACCGAGGGCACGTTCCGCGCCGCCGCCGAGGCGGACGACGAGGGGGATGCCCTCGCGGCGATGGGGAAGGCGTACGTCGAACTGCTGGGCGACCGCGAGCTGCTGCTGGCGCAGATGCAGACCTACGCCGCCTGCGCCGACGAGGACATCCGCACCGTCGTGCGGCGCCGCTGGGGTGAGCTGTACCGGACGGTGGAGCGGCTGTCGGGTGCGCCCGCGGACGAGGTGCGCGCCTTCTTCGCGACGGGCATGCTGCTCAACGTCGCGGCGGCCATCGACCTACCGGAGATCGCGGGGGAAAAGGGAGCCGCCTGGGCCCGCCGGGCGCTGCACGGGGAGGCCTGACCGTGTACCACGCCATCGTCGGCCGACGTCTCCGCCAGGCCTACCGACGCGTCGGCGCCGGCGACTACGACGCCGTGCTCTCGATCTGCGTGCCCGGTGTGCACGTGCGGGTGCCCGGCGAGGGCCCGCTCTCGGGGACGTTTCACTCGGTGGAGGAGTACGAGCGCTGGTTCCAGCGAGTGTTCACGCTCGCCGCCTCGCTGGACTTCGAGATCGTCGAGCTGCTCGTCAAGGGGCCGCCCTGGAACACACGGATCGCCGTGGAGTGGGTGGACACGGTGACGGCCCACGACGGCGTCACCTACGTCAACGAGGGCGCCCAGTTCATCCACATGCGCTGGGGCCGGCTGACCTCGCTGCACTACCGCTGGAACACCGAGCTCGTGGCGCGAGCGCTCGAGCACGCGGCCGGCGCGGGTATCGAGGTCGAGACCGGGTAGGAGCGCCACGTGCTGACCGCGATCGCCCGGCTCGTGAGCGCCCGCCCCAAGCGCGTCCTGCTCGCCACGCTGCTGTTCGCGGTGTTCGCCGGCGTGGTCGGCGGACCCGTCGCCGGCTCCATGAAGGGCGGCTCGGACAACTTCGAGGATCCGGCCTCGGAGAGCGTCGCCGCTCGCCAGACCCTCGAGCGCGCGGCCGGCGCCAGCTCCGAGCCCGACGCGATCGCGCTCGTCAGGCCGGGCGGCCCGGTGCGCAGCGCAGCCGGCCGGGCGAAGGTGCGCGCGGTTGCGCAGCGCCTGGCCGCGGACCCCGGCGTGGCCCGCGTCGTGTCCTTCCCGAGTACCGGCGATCCCGCCCTCGTGTCCCGCGATGGTCGAGCGACCTACCTCGCGGCCTACTTCCGCGGGACCAACGTCGACGCCAAGGACAACACCGCCAAGCGCCTCGACAAGCAGCTCGGTCACACGGCCGGCGTCCAACTCGGCGGGCCGCGCCTGGCCAGCCACCAGGTCTCCGAGAAGGTCCAGTCCGACCTCACGCGGGCCGAGCTCCTCGCCTTCCCGATCCTCTTCCTGCTCTCACTGTGGGTGTTCCGCGGCCTGATCGCGGCCGCGCTGCCGCCGCTGCTCGGCGGCCTGGCGATCGTCGGCACGCTGCTGGGACTGCAGATCGCCTCCCAGTTCACGGACCTCTCGATCTTTGCGCTCAACCTCGTGACGGGGCTCGGCCTCGGTCTGGCAATCGACTACTCCCTGTTCATCGTGTCCCGCTACCGCGAGGAGCTCGATCGCATCGGGCCGGGCTTCGAGGCGCTGCGCCGGACGATGGTCACCGCGGGGCGCACCGTCGCCTTCTCCTCGCTGACGGTGATCGCCGCGCTGGCCTCGCTGCTCGTGTTCCCACAGCGGTTCCTGTACTCGATGGGGATCGGCGGGATGATCGTCGCCTTCGTGGCGGCCACGCTGGCACTCGTGGCGCTGCCCGCGCTCCTCGCGGTGCTCGGGCCGCGTGTCAACGCGCTGTCGCCCCGGCGCTGGCAGCGCGCGGCACAACGCGATGCGCAGCTGGCGCACGAGGGGTTCTGGTACCGGCTCTCGCGCGGTGTGATGCGCCGCCCCGGCCGGGTCGCGATCGCCGCCGCCGCGGTGCTGATCGTGCTCGGACTCCCCTTCCTGCGCGTGACGTTCACGGGTTTCGACGCTGACGTGCTGCCCAAGAGCGCGAGCGCGCGGCAGGTCTCCGATGTGCTCGACCGCGACTTCCCGCCGCATCGCGGGTCGCCGATCACGCTGGCGGTGGATGCGCCGCGATCGGCGGTCTCGCAGGTTGCGGCCCTGACGACCGAGGTCCGACGACTCCCCGGCGCCGCCGCCGTTGCTCCCGCGCGCCCCGTGGGCCACGCCACGTGGCAGGTGGACGTGATCTCTCAGACCGGCCCGTTGTCGGCGCGGAGCCAGCGCCTGGTCGAGGACGTCCGCGGCCTGCGCACCTCGCTGCACGTGGCCGTCCAGGGACAGACCGCACGGTTCGTCGACCAGCAGGCCAGCCTCGGGGCGCACCTGCCGCTGGCGCTCGTGCTGCTGGCGGCCACCACGGTGCTCGTCCTGTTCGCGATGACCGGTTCCGTCGTACTTCCGGTGAAGGCGCTGCTGATGAACCTGCTGACCCTGAGCGCGGCCTTCGGGATCCTCGTGTTCGTCTTCCAGGACGGCCGATTGGAGGGCGTGCTCTCCTACTCCAGCCTCGGCGGCCTGGACTCGACCCAGCCGATCCTGCTGTTCGTGATCGCCTTCGCGCTCTCGACCGACTACGCCGTGTTCCTGCTCACGAGGATCAAGGAGGCGCGCGACGCCGGCGCCGGCGAGCGGGAGTCCGTCGCCATCGGGCTCCAGCGGACGGGGCGCATCGTGACCGCGGCGGCGCTGCTGTTCTGCGTGGCGATCGGGGCCTTCGCCACGTCCGAGATCGTGTTCATCAAGGAGCTCGGAATCGGCACCGCGCTGGCCGTGCTGATCGACGCGACGATCGTCCGCGCGCTGCTCGTGCCCTCGCTCATGGCGTTGCTCGGCCGCTGGAACTGGTGGGCGCCGCGCCCCCTGCGGCGGTTGCACGAGCGGTTCGGGCTCAGCGAGACCGAGGCGGCCGGGCGAGCCGGGGCGTAGGCTGCGGTGGCGATGAGCACGGCGGCGAGCGATTTCCGGGCGGCGATCGAACGGCGTGACCTGGACGGCATGGTCGCGACCCTGGCCGACGACGTCGTCCTCCACAGCCCGGTCTCGTTCAAGCCCTTCGAGGGCAAGGAGGCCGTGGCCGGGCTGTTCGAGATCCTGCTGCGGATCTTCGAGGACTTCCGCTACACCGACGAGCTGGCAGGCGAGGAGGTGCACGCGCTGATCTTCCGCGCCCGCGTCGGCGATCGCGAGGTCGAGGGCCTCGACCTGCTGCGTCCGGGCCCCGACGGCCGGATCCTCGACTTCACGGTGATGGTCCGCCCGCTCACCGGGGTCGTGGCGCTGGCCGAGGCCGTCGGCGCGCAGCTCGCCGCCGCCCAGGACGCGCCCGCCTCGTGACCAGGGCGAGCGCCTGATCGCCGGCGTGCGCGCCGGCTACCTCGGCCTTGGCTCCAACGTCGGCGACCGGCGGGCGGCGCTCGAGACGGCCGTGGCCGCGCTGCCGCGCCATGGCGTCGAGGTGCTCGCGTCGTCCTCGGTCTACGAGACCCAGCCGGTGGGGGAGGTGCTCGACCAGCGCGACTTCCTCAACGCGTGCGTGCGCGTGGAGACCGCGCTCGAACCGGAGGCGCTGCTGGACGCGTGCAAGGCGGTCGAGCGCGAGTTGGGTCGCGAGGCCGGCGGCGTGCGCCACGGCCCGCGCCCCATCGATGTCGACGTCCTGCTGCTCGGGGACGCCGGGCATCGCTCCGAGCGACTCGCGCTCCCCCATCCCGAGGTGACGAGCCGGCGCTTCGTGCTCGTGCCGCTGCTCGAGCTTGACCCCCAGCTCGCGCTGCCGGACGGAGTCGCGCTGCGCGACGCCCTGGCGGCGCTCGGTCCCGGGCAGGACGTGCGCCGCGCCGGGCCGCCGCTGCTCTGATATCAAGCTGGTCTTGTGACCCAGTCCCGAGACGAGGAGATTCGGGGGCAGCTTCGGGGCCTGAAGGTCTTCGACGTTGAGCGCCCGGCCTTCGATCTCGAGTCGGTGCCCGACCATCCCGCCGAGCTCTTCCTGCGGTGGCTGACCGAGGCCATCGACGCCGGTGTGCAGGCGCCGCACGCGATGACGCTCGGCACGGTGGACGAGGACGGCCGGCCGAGCACGCGGGTGCTGCTCCTCAAGGGCCTGGACGACGGCCGCTGGCAGTTCGCCTCGAGCCGCACCAGCCCCAAGGGTCGGGAGATCGCCGCGACGCCCTGGGGTGCCGCGACCTTCTACTGGCGCGAGCAGAGCCGCCAGATCCGGCTGCGCGGCCGCATCCTCGACGGCGGAGCCGAGGCGGCGGCGCACGACTTCCTCGCGCGACCGGTGGACGCACGCGTCGAGGCGCTCGCCGGTCGCCAGAGCGAGCCCCTCGACGATCCGGGCGACCTCGTGGCCGCGGCGGAGGCGGCACGTCGGCAGGTCGAGGCCGATCCCGAGTTCGTCCCGGAGCACTGGGCGCTGTACCACCTCGTTCCGGACGAGGTCGAGTTTTGGCAGGGCGACCGGACCCGCCGCCACGTGCGTTTGCGCTACCGGTTCGCCGGCGGCGTGTGGACGCGCGAGACCCTCTGGCCCTGAGACGTTAGGTTTGCGTGAAACGACTGCCGGACCGCGAGAAAGCGGTACGGTCTCTCTGCTTTGGTCGGCCGCAACCAGGTCTCCGCAGTCCTCGTCTCGGCGGACCTCGAGGCGAGTCAGGACTTCTACGAGAACAAGGTGGGCCTGACGCTGTCGCGAGGGACCATCAAGAATCATCTGCTGTTCGACTGCGGCGAGGGCACGACACTGCTGATCTACGGTCGCGGCAGCGGCAACAGCGCCGACCACACGCAGGTTCGTTTCTGGTCGACGGACATCGACGGCGACGTCGCCGAGCTTGTCGGGCGCGGTGTCGAATTCGACGAATACGACATGGAGACGTTAAAGACGGTCGACCACGTCGTGACCTCGCCCGGCATCGGCCGCTCGGCCTGGTTCAAGGACCCGGACGGGAACACGATCGCGCTCTTCGAGCCTGAGTGATGACGTCTGCGGTCTGGCGGCGCTCCCTCAACGAGCTGTCGCCGTGAAGACGTAGCGGTTGATGCTGAAGAAGTAGTCGTGTCCGAGCGCGACCAGTTCGTCGGCCCAGGCCGCCGCGTCGGCCTCGGTCAGGCCGTGGTGCCCGGGCACGAAGGCGGCGACGAAGCCGATCAGGCCCGCGCTGAAGGTATCGGGGTCGTACCCGGCGTTGAGCATGGGGACCGCTGCGACCTCGGTCACCGTGAATCCCGCGTCGTCGAGGAGCCCGGTGAGCCGGCGCGGCAGGTGCGGATCGACGAGGTGCTCGTCCCAGGCGGCCAGGACCCGACGCATCCGCTCGGCGTCGTTGCACCGCCACACGACCGAGCCCCAATCCGTGTCGAGCACGAGCAGCCGCCCACCGGGCCGCAGGACGCGGCGGGCCTCGGCCAGAGCCGTCGCCATGTCCTCCACGTACTCATAGACCTGCGTCGCGACGACCGCGTCGAAGCTCGCGTCGGCGAAGGGCAGCGCGCCCGCGTCGCCGGGCCGGAACTGCAGCGGCGCCGACCGGGCGGCCGGCTCGCGCCGCGCGGCGATCGCCAGCATGCTCTCGCTGGGCTCGATTCCCTCCACGGTGCCGTCCGGGCCAACGGCCTCGCCCATCTCGGCGGCCAGCAGGCCGGGACCCGAGCCGACGTCGAGGACCGCCTCGCCCGGTTGGAGGTCGAGCGAGGCCAGGAAGATGCGCCGCTGCGCGACGACGTCAGCGGTCAGGTAGGTCGCCTCGGCCCGGCGCGAAGCCTCCTCGTCGAACTCCAACACGGTGCTAGGAGGTCGGGGCGGCTGCGGCGACCGGGGCCGGCTCGGGCAGCACGCCCACCGGGATGTCCCCGTCCCACTGCGGAAACAGCCGCAGCGCCAGGTCGGCGCACGGGCGGCCCTCGATCAGCGCACGGGCGTCCCCGACGACCATCATCAGCCGGATCGTCGGCGCGATCTGGAGGTCGGCGGCGTTGGGCTCCTCGCCGCCGATCACGCCGTCGGCGATCCAGCCGTCGGCTCGGTCGAGGTGACCGGGCAGCGCGGCGAGGTCGTCGCGCACCGCCTCCTCGGAGACGTCGTTCAAGCGCAACTCGATCCGGGCGATCATCGGTGCGCTGAGCCGCGCCATGAAGTCGGGAACCGGCAGCTTCGAGTGCTCGCTGAAAGACACGATCGACGCCGGATGCCGCCGCATCCCCAGCCACACGAGGCGACGCGCCATGGGCTGGAGGACCTCGTCGCCCCAGCGTTCGGCCTCCTCGACCTTGGCGCGCCGCTCCGCGTCTGCCGGGAGCAGCGGCGGGTCGGGAGCCAGCGCCTCGAGCCGGCGCAGGATCGCGCGCGAGCCGACGACCTTCTCGCCGTCGTCGAACTTGATCCCCGGAACGGTTCGCTGACCGAAGCGCAGCCGCTGGTGCGCCGCGTGCATCGTCGGCATGAGCTCGACGGATTTGTAGGGGATGCCCTTGAGCTCGAGGGCGCGCTCGATGGCCGCGCAGGGATGCGAGCCGTGGACGACGTACAGCTTCGCGGGCACGGGTCGAGCATAATCGCTTCCCGTGCTGCTCGCTGTGGACATCGGCAACACCCAGACGCACATCGGCGCCTTCCGCGGGGATGAACTGGTCGAGCACTGGCGCTTCGCCACCGTGCGGGAATCCACGGCCGACGAACTGGGCGCAGCGCTGCGCAACCTGCTGGCGCTGCGCGGCCTGGCGTTCGACGACCTCGACGCCTCCGTGGCCTCGTCAACCGTTCCCGAGCTGGGCCCCGAGTGGGTGACCATGGCCGAGCGCTACCTCGGCCACGAGATGCTGCTCGTCGGTCCCGGGGTGAAGACGGGGATGCCGATCCGCATGGAGAACCCGCGCGAGCTCGGCCCCGATCGCCTGGTCAATGCGGTCGCCGCCTACGAGCGCGTCCAGGGCGCGTGCATCGTCGTCGACTTCGGCACGGCCAACACCTTCGACGTCGTCTCCGCCGCCGGCGAGTATCTCGGCGGCATCATCGCGCTCGGGGTCGAGATCTCCCTCGAGGCCCTGTTCGAGCGCGCCGCTCGCCTGCCGAAGGTGGACCTCGAGGAGCCGCGTGCCCTGATCGGCAAGTCGACCGTCGAGGCCGTGCGCTCGGGCGTGATCTACGGCGTGGCTGCGCAGGTCGACGGGATCGTGCGGCGCGTGCGGGCCGAGCTGGGGGAGGAGGCGGAGGCGATCGCCACCGGCGGCCTCGCAGGCCACATCGTGCCGCACACGGAGACGATCGACGAGGTCGACGACCTGCTCACGCTCACGGGATTGCGGCTGATCCACGAGCGCAACGGAACCTAGCCAGGGCCGGACGCTGGCCGACTATGCGTCGCGGTCGGCCTGTTCATCCATGGGCTTCAACGCCCGTGAGCGTGCCTGTGGCCTGGGCGCGGATGATCGCGTCGAGTTGCGCCCCGAACAGAAACACCGTGGTCGAGATGTAGAGGTAGGCCATCACGACGATCACCGCGGCCAGACTTCCGAACGCTGACTCATACGACGCGATCGCAGTCAGATAGAAATAAAAAATGACCGACACGATCACCCACAACCCGATCACGATCGTCGCGCCGAGACTGACCCACGGCAGCGGCTGATCTGTCGCCGGAGCGTGGCGGACCAGCAAACCGACGGCGAGCAGCAGAAGACCCGCGGCCAGCGCCCAGCGCACGACGAATGCGAACACCCCCCAGGCCACGCCCTCATGTGCCACCGAGAAGAACGGCGCGAGCAGCAGGCACAGTATGGCCAGGATGAAGCACGCCCCCACCTCAATCGAGAGCGCGAACGAGACCGTGTAACGCCTGAGGAACGGTCGCTCGGCCGGTGCCCCGTAGATGCGACCGAGCGCGCCCATCACTGCGCGCACCGCCCCAGACACCTGCCACAGCGCCAGTCCGCCGCCGACGGTGGCCCACAGCCATTGCCTGCCGGCAAAGACCTTGTTGACCGCGTTTGAAATCACCGCGAACAGGGCGGGGGAGACGTTCGCTCGGATCTCGGGCTCCAGGTGGTCTCGCCACACGTTGCTGAGATCAAGCAGGCCGGCCACCGCGAGCACGAACAGAGCAAAGGGGATGATCGCCGTGAGGATCTGAAACGAGATCGCGCTCGAGTACGTCAGAAGGTCGTTCCGCTTGAAGCCGTCCAGGATTGCCCGGGTCAGCTCGCGTGCCCGCCCTCTGAGCTGCAGGCCCCCGCCCAACCACCGCGCCGCCCCGCCGGGAGGCGGGTCCGCCGACGCGATCCTCCGCGATTTCGCCATCCGTCAACGGTACGCCCGAGCGGTACCCCCTGTGGGAATATCACCGGCTCGACGTCCCGGCCCCTACCATCGAGGTGGTGCGTAGCCTCACGGACACCTGGGAGCTCGGCGGCATCCGCGTCCCCAACCGCGTGCTGCTCGCACCGCTGGCGGGCATCGGCAACTGGTTCGTGCGCCTCCAGGCCAAGCGCTACGGCGCCGGGCTTGCGTTCTCGGAGATGGTCTCGAGCTTCGCGATCCACTATCGCAACGAGCGCACGTGCCGCGAGATGCTCACGATCCACCCCGACGAGCGCGCGGGCGGCCCGGTGGCCATGCAGCTCTTCGGCCACGATCCCGAGATCATGCGCTCCGCCGCCGGGCGGGTCGCCGAGTCGGGTGCCGACCTCATCGACCTGAACATGGGCTGCCCGGTACCGAAGGTGTGCAAGACCGGCGCGGGGGCGGCGCTGCTCGGCGACCCCGACCGGGCCGTGGCGCTCGCCCGCGCGGCGCGCGAGGGAAGCGGGCTCCCGGTGACCGTGAAGCTGCGCCCCGGGCGCGAGCCCGGGGACCGCGACGGCGTCGAGCTCGCGAAACGGCTCGTCGACGAGGCCGGCGTGGCCGGATTGACCTTCCACCCGCGCCACGCCGCCCAGCAGCACAGGGGCCGCCCGGACTACGACCTCGCCCGCGAGCTGGTCGAGGAGCTCGCGCCGACGCCGGTGATCGTGTCGGGCGGGCTGCACGAGGCCGGCGGCACGCGTGACGCGTTCGACCACACCGGGGCGGCCGCGGTCATGCTCGCCCGCGGCTCGCTCGGCAACCCGTGGCTGTTCGAGCGCCTGTTGGACGACCGGTGCGACGACCCGACGCCGGACGAGGTGCTGGCCGAGCTCGACTGGGTGATCGACTGCGCGGGCGAGCATTTCGGCCCGGACCGCGCCGCGCGCTACCTGCGCAAGTTCTACCCCTGGTACCTCGACCGCATCGGGGCCCCGCGCGCCGCCTACGACGCCCTCCAGCGCAGCGAGGGCCTGGACGATGCCCGCGCGCTCGTCGCCGACCTGCGCCCGGTGCCGGCCGCCCTCTAGACCGGGCAGGAGGCCGGTTCCAAGCGCTGAATTGGAGCGTTTCCGGCGGCGCTATACTTGCGCGCCGCCAACCACGCCGTCCGCGTCCGCGACCCCGCCCCCGGCGGGTTTTTCTCGCGGTAAGGGCTGGGCAGGAGAGGGCAGGAACCCATGCCGAAGGACATCATCCTCACCCCCGAAGGCCTCGACAAGCTCCAGGGCGAGCTCGAGTTCCTTCAGACGGAGAAGCGCCGCGAGGTCGCCGAGCGCATCAAGGAGGCGCGCGAGTTCGGGGACATCTCGGAGAACTCGGAGTACGACGACGCCAAGAACGAGCAGGCGATGCTTGAGGCCAAGATCGCGCAGCTGGAGGACAAGCTGCGCTCGGCCTCGGTGATCGACTCCAAGGAGCTCGGCACCGACCAGGTCCGCGTCGGCTCGATCGTCCACGTCAAGGACGAGAAGACCGGGAAGTCGGTCAAGTACACGATCGTCGGATCGGCCGAGGCCAAGCCGACCGAGAACCGCCTCTCGAACGAGTCGCCCGTCGGCAAGGCGCTCATCGGGCACAAGCGCAACGAGATCGTCGAGGTCCCGGTGCCCCGCGGCCCCAAGCGCAAGCTCAAGATCACCAAGATCGAGATCGGGCTGTAGTGGTCCCGGACGCGGGTGCCTCCGTGCCCACGCCGGAACCACAGCGGATAGCCTGGCCGCGCGATGAGCGGCCGCGACGACAGCGCTGAAAACGGCGAAGAGCTGCCCGAGCTGCTCGCGGCGCGGCGCCGCAAGCTCGAGGCCCTACGCGAGGCGGGTGTCGACCCTTTCCCGCACGTCTTCGAGGGCGTCACGCCCATCGGGGACATCCGCGCCGAATTCGCCGACCTGGAGCCCGGCGCCGAGACCGACCGGCGTGCCCGTGTCGCCGGGCGGCTGGCGGCGAGCCGGCCGGCGGGCAAGATGGCCTTCCTCGACCTGGTGGACCGTTCCGGGCGCCTCCAGCTGCAGGCGCGCGTCAACGACCTCGGGGAGGAGGACTACGAGCGCCTGATGTCGCTCGACCTCGGCGACCTGATCGGCGTCGACGGCACGATCTTCGCGTCCAAGCGCGGCGAGCTCACCCTGCGGGTGGAGCGCTTCCACCTGCTCGCCAAGTCGCTGCGCCCGCCGCCGGAGAAGTACCACGGGCTCAAGGACGTCGAGACCCGATACCGCCAGCGCGAGCTCGACCTGATGGCCAACGAGGAGGCGCGAGAGCTCTTCCTCATGCGGACGAAGGCGATCGCCGCAGTCCGGCGCTTCCTCGACGAGCAGGGCTATGTCGAGGTCGAGACTCCGGTGCTGCAGCCCCTCTACGGCGGCGCGCTGGCCCGGCCCTTCACGACGCACCACAACGCGCTGGACCGCGACCTCTACCTGCGCATCGCCACCGAGCTGTACCTCAAGCGCCTGATCGTCGGCGGGCTCGAGCGCGTGTACGAGCTGGGCAAGGACTTCCGCAACGAGGGGCTCTCGCCCAAGCACAACCCCGAGTTCACGATGCTCGAGTTCTACGAGGCCTACGCCGACTACCACGCGATCGCCGAGCGCTGCGAGCGCTTCGTCGCCTTCGCGGCGGGTGAGGTGGGCTACCCGGGCCCGATCGACTTCTCGCCGCCGTGGCGCCGCGTCACGCTCCAGGACGCGATCCGCGAGGCGACCGGCATCGACGTGCTCGAGCGCCGCGAGCACTCGGCGCTCGCGGAGGCGATCGGCGAGAAGCGTCTCGAGATCGACCTCGACCAGACGTGGGCCAGGATGGTTGACGGCCTCCTCTCCAAGTACGTCGAGCCGGCGCTCGAGCAGCCGACGTTCGTCCTCGACTACCCGGTCGAGCTGTCGCCGTTCGCCAAGGCGCACCGCGAGGTGCCGGGGCTGGTCGAGCGCTTCGAGGCCTTCGCCCAGGGGATGGAGTTCGCCAACGCCTTCACGGAGCTCAACGACCCCGACGACCAGCGCGCCCGCTTCGAGCAGCAGCGCGCCCAGGCGGCGGCCGGAGACGAGGAGGCCCAGCCCTTCGACGAGGCCTACCTGCGCGCCCTCGAGCACGGCATGCCGCCCACCGGCGGGGTGGGGATCGGCGTCGAC
>JAWVFS010000198.1:0-11098 GCA_033855795.1 Solirubrobacteraceae bacterium
CTCGCCGTCGCCCAGGGCGTGCAGGCCCTGCAGGACAAGCAGGTGAGTCGCATCATCCTGACCCGACCCGCCGTCGAGGCGGGCGAACGCCTGGGGTTCCTACCCGGCGACCTGATGGCGAAGGTGGATCCCTACCTGCGCCCGCTCTTCGACGCGCTGCACGACATGATCGACCCCGAGCGCGTGTCCCAGCACCTGGACCGCGGCGTGATCGAGGTCGCCCCGCTCGCCTTCATGCGCGGGCGCACGCTGAACGACTCGTTCGTGATCCTCGACGAGGCGCAGAACACCAGCGAGGAGCAGATGAAGATGTTCCTCACGCGCCTGGGGTTCAACTCGAAGATGGTCGTCACCGGCGACATCACGCAGATCGACCTGCCGAACGACCAGCGCTCGGGGCTCGTCGTGGTCGGCGAGATCCTCGAGGCGATCGAGGGCATCGATTTCGTGCGCTTCGGCGGCGAGGACGTCGTCCGCCACAAGCTCGTGCAGCGCATCGTCGAGGCCTACGGTGAGCACGCCGAGCGTCTGGCGCCCGAGCTCCGGCCCGCGGACCGCCGGCGAGCCCAGTAGCCCTGCTCGAGGTCGAGGTCATCGGCGCCGAGCTGGCCCCCGAGGGCCTGCAGGTCGGCGACGTCGAGCAGCTGTGCGGCCTCGCGCTGGCGTCCGCCGGCGTCGACGAGGGGCACCTGGCGGTCGAGTTCGTGGCGCCCGAGCGCATCCGCGAGCTCAACCGCGAGCACCGAGGGCGTGATGCCGCCACCGACGTGCTCTCCTTCCCGGTCGACGGCCAGGCTCCCGCCGCCGGCCCGCTCGAGCTGGGCGACGTGGTCATCTGCCCAGAGCTGACCGCCGACGTGCGCGAGGCGGTCGTACACGGCGCGTTGCACCTGACCGGCATGGACCACGAGAACGACGACGGCGAGATGCTCGCGCTGCAGGCCGAGATCCTGCGCTGGGTGGACGAGTGAGCCCGCACAGCGGGTTCGTCGTGCTGGCCGGCCGCGCGAACGTCGGCAAGTCCACGCTGGTCAACCGGGTCGTGGGCGCCAAGGTGTCGATCACCTCGGACAAACCCCAGACGACGCGCCGGGCGATCCGCGGCGTGGCCACCGGGCCCGACTGGCAGCTCGTGCTGGTGGACCTTCCGGGCGTGCAGCGCCCGCGCGACCGGCTCACCGAGCGCATGCAGCATCGCGTAGAGCACGAGGTGGCGGAGGCCGACGCCTCCCTGCTCCTGCTCAACGGCGAGCAGGGCGTGGGCCCGGGGGACCGGTTCATCGCCACGGCGTTGGAGGGCTCGTCGGCGCCCGTCGTGCTCGCGGTCAACAAGATCGACCGGCTCGACCGTGCGCGAACCGCGGCCGTGCTCGCGGCCGCCGCCGAACTGCGGCCCGGCGCGGAGGTGTTCCCCGTCTCGGCGCGCACCGGCACGGGCATCGAGCCGCTGGTGGAGCACCTCGTCGGGCTGCTCCCCGAGGGGCCGTTCTACTTCGAGTCCGACCGGAGCTCGGACCAGCCCGAGGAGGTCGAGCTGGCCGAGCTGGTGCGCGAGCAGGTGCTCGCCCGCACCCGCGAGGAGCTTCCACACGCCGTCGAGGTCCAGGTGGACGAGATCGAGCACGACGAGGGCCTCGTGCGCGTGCGCGCCTACGTGTGGACCGAGACCGAGTCGCAGAAGGGCATCGTGATCGGCGCCGGCGGGCGCATGATCAAGGCCATCGGGACGGCCGCCCGGCGCGAGCTCGAGCGGCGGCTCGGCGAGCACGTGCATCTCGAGCTGCTGGTGCGGGTGCGCCGGCACTGGCGCGGCGACGAGGCGCTGCTCGACCGCCTCGGGATCGAGTAGCGGTCGACTACGCGCGCACGGGGCTGGCCGCGCGGCGACGGCGCGTGGCGGCCACCATGTGCTCGAGCGCCGGCAGGACCTCCTCCCAGCGGCGCGTCTTCAGCCCACAGTCGGGATTGACCCACAGCCGCTCCCGGCCGATCCTCGACTCGGCGAGCTCGAGCAGGTGCTCGATCTCCTCCACCGAGGGCACCCGGGGTGAGTGGATGTCGTACACACCGGGGCCGATGTCGTTGGGGTAGTCGAGCTCGCCGGCGAACGCGTCGAGCACCTCCATGTCGGATCGCGACGCCTCGATCGAGAGCACATCGGCGTCCAGACGCACGATGTGGTCCATGATGTCGTTGAACTCCGTGTTGCACATGTGCGTGTGGATCTGCGTGTCCTCACCCGCGGGCGCCACGGTGAGCCGGAAGCAGTCGACGGCCCAGCGCACCCACTCGTCCTGCGCGTCGCGCTGGAGCGGCAGGCCCTCGCGCAGGGCCGCCTCGTCGACCTGGATCGCGAAGGCGCCGGCGCGCTCCAGGTCCAGCACCTCGTCCTGGATCGCCAGCGCGATCTGCGTGCAGGTCTCTCGCTGCGGCTGGTCGTCGCGCACGAACGACCACTGCAGGATCGTCACCGGCCCGGTGAGCATGCCCTTCACCGGCCTGTCGGTCAGCGATTGCGCGTGGCGCCACCAGCGCACGGTCATCGGGGATGGCCGGGCGACGTCGCCGTAGAGGATCGGCGGCTTCACGCAGCGGCTGCCGTAGGACTGCACCCACCCGCTCCCGGAGAACGCGAACCCGTCGAGCTGCTGGCCGAAGTACTCGACCATGTCGTTGCGCTCGGGCTCGCCGTGCACGAGCACGTCGAGGCCGAGGCCCTCCTGGACCTCGATCACGTGGGCGATCTGGCCCTCGAGGAACCGCTCGTAGGCGGCGTCGTCGATCCGCCCCTCGCGCAGGTCGCGTCGTGCGCCCCGGATCTCGGCCGTCTGCGGGTAGGAGCCGATCGTCGTGGCGGGCAATTCGGGCAGGGCGACCCGCGCGCGCTGCGCGCCCCGCCGCACGGACGCCGGGGCGTCGCGGTCGTAGTCCGCGGAACCGAGCGAGCCGACGCGCTCGCGTACCGCCGGATCGTTCGTGTGCGCCGAGGTCCGCCGGGCCGCGATGGTCTCCCGGGAGGACGCGAGCAGCTCGTCGCGGCGCTCGGTCGGAGCATCCGCGGCGTCGGCCAGGAGTGCGAGCTCGGCGAGCTTCTCGGCGCAGAAGGCGAGCCACCCGCGAACCTCGGGGTCGATGCCGGTCTCGCGCGCCGCCTCATAGGGGACGTGCAGCAGCGAGCACGACGGGGCGATCGTCACGCGCTCGGATCCAAGCGCCGCCTGTGTGGCGTCGATGCGTTCCAGCGCGGCGTCGAGGTCCGTGGCCCACACGTTGCGTCCGTCGAGGACGCCGAGCGACAGGCGCGTCGAGCGGTCACGCACCGCGGCGATCGCCTTCTCGAGCTGACCGGGGGCGCGCACCAGGTCGAGGTGAACCTCGGCGGCCGGGAGCGCGAGCACGCGCTCGAGTGCCCCCCCGACGTCCAGTCCGGCGAAGTATGTCGCCAGGCAGAGCTCGAGCTCCGTCGTCGCGTTGAGCGCGGTCCACGCCTCGGCGAAGGCGTCAAGCTCGGAACCCGTCCGGTCGAGGGTCAGGCACGGCTCGTCGATCTGGGCCTCCCGTGCGCCGGCGCCGGCGAGCTCGCGCAGGAGCTCGGCGTACGCCGGGACCACGTCCTCGAGCGCGTCGAGTGGGCGCTCGAGGCCCTTCGACAGGAGCAGAAAGCTGAGCGGACCGAGGACCACCGGGCGGGTCACGATCCCCAGCGCCGCGGCCTCGCGCAGCGGCCCGGTCCAGTGGTCGGGGCGCAGCTCGAAGCGCTGCCCAGGGTCCAGCTCGGGCACGAGGTAGTGGTAGTTCGTGTCGAACCACTTCGTCATCTCGAGCGGCCGCTGTTCGTCGTTGCCGCGCGCGAGCGCGAAGTAGGCGCCGAGGTCGTCGCGGTCGAGCTCGCCGAAGCGGGCCGGGATCGCTCCGAGGGCCCAGGCGGTGTCGAGCACGTGGTCGTACAGGCTGGAGTCGCCCGAGGGAATCACGTCGATCCCGGCAGCTCGGGCTCGCTCCCAGCCCGCGGCGCGCAGGTCGCGGGCGGTCTCGAGCAGCTCCGGTGCGCCGGCGTCGCCCGCCCAGTGGCGCTCCAGGGCGAACTTCAGCTCGCGGTCGGGCCCGATGCGGGGAAGTCCGAGGACGGCCGTGCGTGCCATGTTTTCACGATAGCTTGCGCTGCAGCTCACCGGAGAGGCGCTCGAGCTGCTCGAGACCCAGCTCGGGCTCGAACAGGAACGGGAGCGTGACCACCTCCGCCTCGCCGACCGCCCGGCGCAGGCGCCGCAGCTGGCCCTGCTGGCCGCGCGCCCAGGAGTACTCACCGCGGGCTGCGCGCAGGGCGGCGCGTGCCGCCGGCGGAGCGCCGTTGCTCGCCGTGGCCTCCAGGCGCTCCACGTCGGCCTTGGCGAAGCGGCGCGGGTACACGCCGTTGACGATGATCGTCTCCAGCCCGGCGCCCACGGACCCGCGCAGCGCGTCGTCGACCTCCAGCGTCTCGGTCACGGGCATCTCCTCCGCCAGCGCCACGCCGACGTAGGCGGTGCGGCGCCGGTTTCGCAGGAACCGCGTCACCTGGTCGGCCTGTTTGTGGATCGGCCCGATTCGTGCGAGGTCGCCGTAGGTCTTGGGCGTTCGCAGCATGCCGATGCCGTGCCCCGAGGCGGGCGCGTCCACGATCACCAGGTCGTAGCCCTCGGCGCCCTGCTTCCAGCGCTTGCGCTGGGCCAGCTCCCACACCTTCACGATCGTCACCAGCTCGCGCGCCCCGGGCGCGGCGGCCACGAAATAGCCGAACGCGCTGCTCTGCGCGAGCAACCGGACCAGCGGCCCGCCGACCTGGGTGCGCAGCCACTCCTCGAGCGCCGCCTGCGGATCGATCGACGTCGCCCACAGCCCGTCGGTCAGCTCGATCTCCTCCGGACCCTCGAGATCGCGGCCGAACACGCCGGGCAGACGGCCCTGGTCGGCCACCTCGCACACGATCGTGCGCCGGCTGCGGGCTGCGGCGACGAGGCCGAGCGCGCCGGCCACCGTGCTGCGGCCGACGCCGCCCTTGCCGGTGACGTAGATGAGGTTGCGGTCGAAGATCGAGGTCATCCCGATGTGGGAGCATGATCGACATCGACCCGCAGCTGCAGTCCTCCTACGCCGCATGCCGGCGCATGCACCGGCGCTTCGACCCGACGTACTACTGGGCGACGAGGCGGCTGCCCCGCGAGATCCGGCCCGCGGTGCACGCCCTCTACGGTTTCGTGCGCGGCGCGGACGAACTGGTCGACGGTCCCCGCCGCCCGCCCGACCCGGCCGCCCGTCGGGCGGCGCTCGACCGCTGGGAGCGCCAGCTGGACGACGGCCTGGCGCGCGGGCGCTCCTCGCATCCGGTGATCGCCGCCCTCGTCGACGCCGGCGCGCGCCACGAGCTGCCGCTGGAGGAGCTGCACTCCTACATGCGCTCGATGCGGGTGGACTGCGGCCCGGTGCGGATCGCGACGGCGGAGGAGCTCGACCGCTACATGCAGGGCAGCGCCGGCTCGGTCGGGCGGATCATGGCGCCGCTGCTCGACGTTCCCGAGACGCAGCGCCCGGCCTACGGCGACCTGGGCCTGGCCTTCCAGCTCACCAACTTCATCCGCGACGTGCCCGAGGACTGGGCACTCGACCGCCTCTATCTCCCGCGCGAGGAGCTTCAGCGCTACGGGGTGGGGGAGCGGGAGATCGCGCACGGCGAGGCCACGGCGGGCTTTCGTGCGCTGATGGCGAGCCAGACCGCGCGGGCCCGCGCGCTGTTCGCGAGCACCGAGACCGCCGTGGCGGCCGCGCCGCCGCGGGTGCAGCCGTCGATCCGGTTGGCACGGTCCGTGTACGCGGGCGTGCTCGACCGCGTCGAGCGCATCGGGTTCGTCGTGTTCCGCCACCGCGCGTCGCTGCCGCCGTGGGAGCTCGGCGGCGCGGCCTGGCGCGCGTTGCGGGCGGCATGACGGTCCGTGCCACCAAGCGCGGCGCCGAGCGCACCTCGCTGGACGGCGAGCGCGCCGACGTCCTGGTGTGCGGCGCGTCCTTCGCCGGCCTCGCCGTGGCCCGCGAGCTCGCCGGCAGCGACGCGGACGTTCTGCTCGTGGACCGCTACGAGATCGGCGAACGCGCGACGTCGGCCTGCGCGGCGCCGACGCCCTGGCTGCATGCGATGGGGGTGGAGGGCTCGATCCGCCAGGAGATCCCGTGCATGCGCTTCGCCACCCCCCACGGGTCGGTGCGCTACCGGCTGCCGTGGAGCTGGTCCTCCTTCGACTACCGGGAGCTGTGCCGCCTGCTCCACGCGCAGACCGACGTGCGCTTCGAGACGGCCAAGGTCGACGGTCGCACCGGCGACGTCGTCCACACCGACCGCGGCGATCTGCGCGCCGACCTGATCGTCGACGGCCTCGGCTGGCGCCGGGTGCTGGCGCCGCGCGGCTACCAGCCTCCCGAGGCCCCGCTGTCGCGCGGACTCGAGGTCCATCCCGACGGAGGCGGCGAGGACCTCGACGTCTGGATCGACCGCTCGCTCGTGCGGCGCGGCTATGCCTGGAGCGTGCCCGCCGGCGGCGAGCAGCGCGTCGGCGTCGGCTCGTACGACCCGCGACGTCACGTCAAGGACTCGACCGTGGAGCTGGCCGGGCGGCTCGAGCGCGATGCCGTGCGCTACCAGGGGAACTGGTTCCCCCACCGCCTGCGCGACGCCGCCGACGACGGCGTGTTCTTCGTCGGCGACAGCGCGGGCCACTGCTTCCCGCTGTCCGGCGAGGGGATCCGCACGGCGTTCTACTTCGGCATCGCGTGCGGCCGCGAGCTGCGCGGCGTGCTGGCGGGCGAGCGCAGTCGCGAGGGCGCGCTGGAGCGCTACCGCGCGTTCAGCGCCGGCCATGCCCGCACGTTCAACCGCGCGTTGTGGCTCCAGCGCCTGATTCCCGCATTGCCGCCGCGTGCCCTCACCCTCGCGCTGCGCGCGATGGGTCGCCCGGCGATCGTCGATCGCGCCTTCGGCTGGTACCTGGACCAGGCGCACCCGTCGTACGCCACGGCCACGCGCGCGCAAGCCGGCGCCCGCGTCTAGCGACGAATTCACCCGCACCTAGAATCCCCTGGACCGATGGACGATTCGCAGATCGCCTACGACGAGCGCGGGCTGGTCCCGTGCGTGGTGCAGGACTGGAGCAGCGGTGAGGTCCTCACCGTGGCCTACATGAACGCGGACGCCCTCGCGCGCACGCGCGAGACCGGGGAGATGCACTTCTTCAGCCGCTCGCGCCAGGAGCTGTGGCACAAGGGCGAGACCAGCGGCAACACCCAGGCACTACGGGCGATCCGCTACGACTGCGACGCCGACACGCTGCTCGCGCTGGTCGAGCCGGCCGGGCCGGCCTGCCACACCGGCGAACGCACCTGCTTCTTCCGCGGCGAACTGGAGCCCGCCGCGCCGTACGAGGCGCTCGCGTCGCTGGAGCGCGTGCTCGAGCAGCGAGCCGACGAGCGGCCGGCCGGCTCCTACACGACCGAGCTCCTGGCCGATCCGCCTCGGATCGGCGAGAAGGTCCGCGAGGAGGCCGACGAGGTCGCCCGCGCCGCCGCTGAGGAGTCCGACGAGCGCCTGGCCGAGGAGGCCGCCGACGTCCTCTATCACCTCGCCGTGCTGCTGCGCAGCCGCGGGCTCACGCTGGACGACGCGGAGCGGGTGCTCGATGGCCGTCGCCGCTGAGGCGCCCGCCGTCTCGCCGTCGCTGGACGAGGTCCGTGCGCTGGCGCGCGAGCACAACCTGATCCCGCTGCGCCACTCCTTCATCGACGACTGCGAAACGCCGGTGTCGGCCTTCCTCAAGCTGCGCGAGGACGGCCCCGCCTTCCTGCTGGAATCGGCCGACCAGGGACAGCGGGTGGGCCGGTACTCGTTCATCGGGTTCCGGCCTCGAGAGGTCATCCGCTGGTCGCTCGGCGAAGACGGCGACCCCTACGAGATCGCCGCCGCCGCGGTCGCGCGCCACCGCCAGGCGCCGCTCCCCGACCTGCCGCCCTTCGCCGGCGGCGCAGTCGGCGTGTTCGGCTACGACCTGGTTCGGACCGTCGAGCCGCTCTCGGACCCCAACCCGGACCCGGTCGGGGTGCCCGACCTGGCGCTGATGCTCACCGACGCGCTGGTCGTGTTCGATCACCTCAAGCACACCGTCAGCGTGCTGGCCAACGTGTACGCCGACGACGACGTCGACGCCGCCTACGCCGCGGCGCGCGACGCGATCGCCGACGTTCGGTGGCGGCTCGCCGGGCCGGTGCCGCGGCCGAGCCGCGCACCCGACCCGCAGCGGACGATGCCGGACTTCGAGAGCAACATGCCGCGCGAGTCCTTCGAGGCGATGGTGGCCCGGATCGTGGAGTACGTGCACGCCGGCGATGCCTTTCAGGTCGTGCCCTCCCAACGCTGGTCGGCGGCCTCACCGGTCGAGGCGTTCTCGATCTACCGCGGCCTGCGCGCCGTCAACCCGAGCCCGTACATGTACTTCCTGGACTTCGGCGACTTCCAGGTCGCGGGCGCGAGCCCCGAGCCGCTGCTGACCGTGTCCGGCCGCGGGGTCTCCACGCGCCCGATCGCCGGCACGCGGCCGCGCGGCGCCGACGCCGACGAGGACGCTCGCATTGCCCGCGAGCTGCTCGAGGACGAGAAGGAGCGCGCCGAGCACGTGATGCTCGTGGACCTCGGGCGCAACGACCTCGGGCGGGTGTGCGAGTACGGCACCGTCGAGGTCGAGGACTTCATGGCGGTGGAGACGTACAGCCACGTGATGCACATCGTCTCCTCGGTCACCGGGCGGCTGCGCGAGGGCGTTGGAGCGATCGACGCGCTGCGCTCGGTGCTGCCGGCCGGCACCCTGTCGGGGGCACCCAAGGTGCGGGCGATGCAGATCATCGACGAGCTCGAGCCGGTCAAGCGCGGGGGCTACGGCGGGGCGATCGGCTGGCTCTCCTACACCGGCGACCTCGACACCTGCATCCACATCCGCACCGTCGTGGTCAAGGACGGCATCGCGCACGTCCAGGCCGGCGGCGGTACGGTCGCCGACGCCAAGCCCGACTACGAATTCGAGGAGTCCGTCGCCAAGGCCGCCGGAGTCCTGAAGGCGATCGAGTTGGCCGTGGACCAGCCCGATTGGCAATGAACAACTGACGACTGACGACTGACGACTGACGACTCAAGATGCGCACCCTCATCATCGACAACTACGACAGCTTCACCTACAACCTCGTCCAGTACCTGGGCGAGCTCGGTGCCGAGATCGACGTGGTCCGCAACGACCGCGCGACCGTGGACGAGCTGCTGGAACGAACGCCGGACCGCGTGGTCGTCTCACCCGGGCCGTGCACGCCCAACGAGGCCGGGATCTCGCCGGAGGTCATGCGGCGCTTCCCCGAGGCGGGGGTGGCGACGCTCGGCGTGTGCCTCGGCCACCAATCGCTCGCCCAGGCCTTCGGCGGGAGCGTCGTCCAGCACGACCCGGTCCACGGCAAGACCACGACCATCGAGCACGACGGGCGCACGATCTTCGCCGGGCTGGACAGCCCGCTCACCGTCGGGCGCTACCACTCGCTCGTGGTCGACCCAGACCTCCCGGATTGCTTCGAGCAGACGGCCGGGGGCGGTGGCGTGGTGATGGGGATCCGCCACCGCGAGCTGCCCGCCGAGGGCGTTCAGTTCCATCCCGAGTCCGTCCTCACCCAGTCCGGGAAGGCGCTGCTGGCCAACTTCGTGGGCGGAACCGCCGAGACGATGGGGGCCGAACCCGACCCGACGGAGTTGGTGCGTGCGTACGTCGAGGCGTGCAACGCTCGCGACTGGGAGGGGGTGTTCGAGCTGCTGCACGAGGATTTCGTGATGGCCGAGTCCGACACCCTTCCGGGCGCCGTGACGACCTCGGGCATGGACGAAGCGCGCCGCTACTTCCTCGGCTTCGAGGCACACTGGTCGGAGGGGCACTGGCAGCCGCATGACCTGGTCGCCCGGGGCGAGACCGTGTGGATGCCCGCTCGCCTGATATTGCGCGGACGCCAGAGCGGCATCGAGGTGGATCGGGTCTGGCAGTACGTCTTCACGACGCGCGACGGCAAGTTGCTGCGCCAGGACGGATACGACGACCGGGCCGAAGCGCGGCGCGCCGCCGGCCTGGACTGATGCCCAACGCCACGCTCACAGCGGCGATCGACAAGGTCGCCGCCGGAACCGACCTGAGCGCCGACGAGGCGGCCGAGGTGCTCGGCCAGATCATGGCCGACGAGGCCAGCGAGATCGAGATCGCCGGCTTTCTCATGGCGCTGCGCGCCAAGGGGGAGACCGTCGACGAGGTCGCAGGGCTGGCCCGCGCCATGCGGGCGCTCGCCACGCGGGTCGAGACCGGCCGCGACGACCTGCTCGACACGGCCGGGACGGGCGGCGGGCGCTCGACCTTCAACGTGTCGACGACGGCGGCCCTGATCGCGGCGGGGGCCGGCTGCGCCGTGGCCAAGCACGGCAACCGCTCCGCCACGAGCCGGTGCGGCTCCGCCGACCTGCTCGAGGCGCTCGGCGCCCGCATCGACCTGCCGCCCGACGCCGTGGCGGAGTGCGTCCGCGACGTCGGCTTCGGCTTCATGTTCGCCCCCGTCCACCACCAGGCGACCCGCTTCGTCGTCCCGGTGCGCAAGGAGCTGGCCGTGCGCACGATCTTCAACTTCCTCGGCCCGCTCACGAACCCGGCGGGCGCGACGCGCCAGCTCGTCGGGGTCGCCGACCCGGCCTTCCTCGACACGATCGCGGGTGCGCTGGCGCAGCTGGGCGTCGAGCGGGCACTGGTAGTTTCCAGCGACGACGGATTGGATGAGATGAGCACCGGGGGACGCACCCAGGTCGTCGAGGTCAATGGCCAGCGCATCGAGCGGTACGGGGTCGAGCCGGGCGATGTCGGCCTCGAGACGGCTTCGCTTGACACCGTGGCCGGCGGAACGCCGGACGAGAACGCGGCGACCACCCGGGCGATCGTCGCCGGCGAGGCCGGCCCCCGCCGGGACCTCGCGGTGCTCAACGCCGGCGCCGCGATCTACGCGTGCGGACGCG
>JAWVFS010000199.1:0-7593 GCA_033855795.1 Solirubrobacteraceae bacterium
CTCAACGAGTACGACTTCCCGGGCGACGACGTCCCGGTCGTCACCGGCTCGGCGCTCAAGGCGCTCGAGGGCGACGAGGCGTACACGGCGAAGATCATCGAGCTCGCCGAGCACCTCGACACCTACATCCCGGAGCCGGAGCGCCCGCTGGACCTTCCGTTCCTGATGCCGGTCGAGGACGTCTTCTCGATCACCGGCCGCGGCACCGTCGCGACCGGACGCATCGAGCAGGGCATCGTCAAGACGGGCGAGACCGTCGAGATCGTCGGCATCCACCCGGAGACGTCCAACACGGTTGTCACCGGCGTCGAGATGTTCCGCAAGATCCTCGACGAGGGTCGCGCGGGCGACAACGTCGGCTGCCTGCTTCGCGGCACCAAGCGCGAGGAGATCCAGCGCGGCCAGGTTCTCTGCAAGCCGGGCTCGATCACGCCGCACACCAAGTTCACGGCGCAGGTGTACTGCCTGAAGAAGGAGGAGGGTGGACGTCACACCCCGTTCTTCAACGGCTACCGGCCGCAGTTCTACTTCCGCACGACGGACGTCACCGGCGTCGCCGACCTGCCCGAGGGCACGGAGATGGTCATGCCGGGCGACAACGTGACGATGGAGATCGAGCTGATCCAGCCGATCGCCATGGACCAGGGCCTCCGCTTCGCCATCCGTGAGGGTGGTCGCACGGTCGGGTCCGGTGTCGTCACCGACATCACCGAGTAGCAACAAGCGGCCGGGTTCCCCCGGCCGCTTCAACGACAACGTCAGATACGACCACTGGGGCGAGCCCAGCAGTCCAGGGGCTCGCCCTCATCGCGCAGCAACCCAGGAAATCCCGTGGCAACAATCGCGCAGAACAACATCCGCATACGCCTGAAGTCCTACGACACCTCGGCCATCGAGACGGCGGCCAAGGAGATCGTGGAGACCGCTGCGCGCACCGGCGCGACCGTGTCGGGCCCGGTGCCCCTGCCCACGGAGAAGAACGTGTACTGCGTGATCCGCTCGCCGTTCAAGGACAAGGACTCCCGCGAGCACTTCGAGATCCGCACCCACAAGCGGCTGATCGACATCCACCAGCCAACGCCGAAGACGGTCGACTCGCTCCAGCGCCTCGACCATCTCCCGGCCGGCGTGGACATCGAGATCCGCCTCGCGTCGTGAGGACGGTGGGATGACGGCGATTCTGGCCCGCAAGCTCGGCATGACTCAGCGCTTCAGCCAGGAGGACGGCACCGTCGAGCGCGTGACCGTGCTCGAGGCCGGTCCGTGCCACGTCACGGCGATCCGCACCGCGGATCGCGACGGCTACGACGCCGTTCAGCTCGGGTTCGGCGCCACGCGTGAGAAGCGGCTTACACGGGCGGAGCTCGGGCACCTCAAGAAGGCCGACGCGCCGCCGCTGCGCCACGTGGCCGAGTTTCGCGACGAGGCCGGCGAGCTGGCGGTCGGCGACCAGGTGACCGTCGAGGCGTTCGAGCCCGGCGAGCACGTGAAGATCTCCGGCGTGTCCAAGGGCAAGGGCTTCCAGGGCACGATCAAGCGCCACAACTTCTCCCGCGGGCCGTCGAGCCACGGCTCGCACAACGTCCGCGCGCCGGGCTCGGTCGGCGCCTCGGCCACCCCCTCGCGGGTGTTCAAGGGCCTCAAGGGCCCGGGCCGCATGGGCGGCAAGCGGGTCACCCAGCGCGGCCTCGAGGTCGTCGAGGTGATCGCCAAGGACAACCTGCTGCTGGTGCGCGGGTCGGTGCCCGGCCCTCGCGGCGGCACCGTGGAGGTCAGGACGGATGGCTAAGGCTCCCTGGGTCAACAAGTCCGGTGCCGGCGTCGAGCTCGACGCCGACGCCTTCGGCGCACGCTTCAACGAGGCGCTCGTCCACGAGGCCGTGCGGGCCGAGCTGAACGCGCGCCGCCAGGGCACGGCCGCCACGCGGACGCGCGCCCGCGCGCGCGGCGGCGGCGCCAAGCCGTGGCGGCAGAAGGGCACCGGGCGCGCCCGCGCCGGCTCGATCCGCTCGCCGATCTGGACCGGCGGCGGCGTCACCTTCGGCCCGCAGCCGCGCCACTACACCGTCAAGGTCAACCGCAAGGCGCGCCGGGCGGCGCTGCGCAGCGCACTGTCGGTCCACGCCGACCGCGGGTCGATCGCGGTGCTCGATGGCGGAGCGTTCGACGCGCCCTCGACGAAGTCGGCCGCCACGACGCTGGCCAAGTGGGACCAGCCCGCGCCGACCCTCGTGGTGCTGGCCGAGGACGAGGCGGCGGTCGCCAAGTCGTTTCGAAATCTTTCCGGTGTTTCGGTCCTACCCGCGGCCGCGACGGGCGTGGCCGACCTGATCGGGGCCGGATCGTTGGTCGTCTCCGAGGCCGCGCTGGCCGAACTGACCGCCCGCGCCAAGGGTGAGCAGCGCGCGGAGGAGGCCGCCTGATGCAGCCCAGCCAGGTGGTGATCCGTCCGGTCGTCTCGGAGAAGAGCTACGTGCTCGCCTCGGCGGGGAAGTACGTGTTCCGCGTGCACCCGACCGCCCACAAGACGCAGATCCGGCAGGCGATCGAGTCGCTGTTCGAGGTCAACGTGGTCAGCGTTCACACCCAGACGGTGAAGCCGAAGCCCAAGCGCCGAGGCCTGACCTCCGGCCGCACGCGCGGCTGGAAGAAGGCGATCGTGCAGGTCGCCCCCGGCCAGGAGATTCCGATCTTCCAGGGACTCGAGGGGCTCTGATCGACCGATGCCGATTCGCAAGCCCAAGCCAACCAGCCCCGGACGCCGCTTCTCCACCTATCCCGACTTCGCCGAGGTCACGCGCACCGAGCCCGAGAAGACCCTCACCGAGGGCCTGTCGAAGTCGGGTGGGCGCAACAGCAAGGGCCGCAAGACCTCGCGCCACCGCGGCGGCGGGGCCAAGCGCCTGTACCGCAAGATCGACTTCAAGCGCCGCAAGGACGGCGTTCCGGCCAAGGTCGCCTCGATCGAGTACGACCCCAACCGCTCGGCCTACATCGCGCTGCTGCACTACGCGGACGGGGAGAAGCGCTACATCCTCGCGCCGCAGCGCCTGCGGGTGGGCGCCCAGCTCGAATCCGGCCCCGGCGTGGAGATCAACGTCGGCAACGCGCTGCCGCTCGCGGGTATGCCGATCGGCACGGTCGTCCACAACGTCGAGCTCGAGCCCGGCCGCGGCGGTCAGCTCGGACGCGCGGCGGGTGCCGCGATCCAGCTCATGGCGAAGGAGCAGGGCATGGCCACGCTGCGGCTTCCGTCCGGTGAGATGCGCCTCGTGCGCGCGGACTGCCGCGCGACCGTCGGCGCGATCGGCAATGCGGACCACCAGAACGTCAAGATCGGCAAGGCCGGGCGCAAGCGCCACATGGGCGTGCGCCCGCAGACCCGTGGCACCGCGATGAACCCGGTGGACCACCCGCACGGCGGCGGCGAGGGCTCGACCACGCCGGGCCGGCACCCGGTGACACCGTGGGGCGTCCCCACCCTCGGATACCGCACGCGCAAGAAGAGCAAGGGGTCCGACCGGTACATCGTCCGCGGCCGGCGGAGAGGGAAGAAGCGATGAGCAGATCCTCCAAGAAGGGCCCGTGGGTGGAGGAGCGGCTGCTCGCCCGCATCGAGGCCATGAACGCCGGCAACGAGAAGCAGATGGTCAAGACCTGGTCGCGGACGTCCACGATCTTCCCCGAGATGGTCGGCCACACGATCGCCGTGCACGACGGGCAGAAGCACGTACCCGTGTTCGTGACCGAGTCGATGGTCGGCCACAAGCTCGGAGAATTCGCGCCCACGCGGCGCTATCGCGGCCACGCCTCCTCGGCGAGGGTGCGATGACCGACGAGGCCAAGGACACCCAGGCGCAGGACGCCGAGGAGAAGCCCAAGCGCCGGCGCCGCACGCGTGCCAAGAGCGAGGGCAAGGCGGCGGAGTCGAAGCCGGAAGCGGCCTCGAAGCGCCCGCGGCGCACGCGCGCCAAGGCGAAGGCCGAGGAGACGAAGGCCGACGCGTCCAAGGAGCAGGCGGCCACCGCCGATGAGGTCAAGGCCGAGGAGGCGGAGGCCGAGGCGCCGAAGGCCACTCCGACGCGGCGCGGCGGGGCCGAGGCCCCGGCCACCGCGGCGCTCGTGCGTGCGCGGGCGAGGTACGTGCGAACCTCGGCGCGCAAGGCCCGGCTCGTCTGCGACCACATCCGCGGAAAGTCCGTCGAGGAGGCGCGCGCGATCCTCGACTTCGCCCCGCGGGAGGCCGCGCGCGACTGGAGCAAGCTGCTCGAGTCGGCCGTCGCGAACGCCGAGCACAACCACGAGCTCGTCGGCGACGAGCTGAAGATCAAGGACGCCCACGCCGACGAGGGACCGACCCTCAAGCGCTACCGCCCGCGCGCCATGGGCCGCGCCACGCAGATCCGCAAGCGGACCGCACACCTGTCGATCACCCTCACGCCCGATCTCGAGAGGCCGGATGCCTAGCGTCACAATCAAAACGCGGGCCGTGAGGGCCCGCGGAGGTAACTAGTTATGGGTCAAAAAGTTCATCCCGAGTCCCTGCGCGTGGGCTACATCCACGACTGGAAGTCGAACTGGTTCAGCGAGAAGCACTTCTCCGACTACCTCGACGAGGACGTGCGCATCCGCGGCCACATCACCGGCAAGCTGGCCCACGCCGGCCTGTCCGACATCACGATCCGCAAGGACGCCAACGAGGTCGAGGTCAACATCCACACGGCCCGGCCCGGCATCGTGATCGGCAAGTCCGGCAGCGAGGTCGACGCGCTGCGCAAGGACCTCCACCGGATGACGCGCAAGCAGATCAAGGTGAACATCCTCGAGATCAAGCGCCCCGAGCTCGACGCCAAGCTCGTCGCCCAGTCGATCGCGGAGCAGCTCCAGAACCGCGTCGCGTTCCGGCGCGCGATGAAGCGCGCGCTGACCTCGGCGATGCGCTCGGGCGCCAAGGGCGTCAAGGTCCAGGTCTCCGGTCGCCTCGGCGGGGCGGAGATGGCGCGCACCGAGGGCTACTCCGACGGCCGCGTCCCGCTGCACACCCTGCGCGCCGACATCGACTACGGCTTCTTCGAGGCGCGCACGACCTTCGGCCGCATCGGCGTCAAATGCTGGATCAACAAGGGCGAGATCATGCCCGAGGGCTACAGCGGCCAGGACCTCACCGAGCTCGAGGCTCCGTCGACCCCCTCCTCGCCCGGCGGCGGCGGTCGTGGCGGCGGTCCCGGGGGCCGCGGTGGCGGTCCGGGTGGTCGGGGTGGTGGCCCCGGTGGCCGCGGCGGCGGTCCGGGTGGCCGCGGCGGCGGTCCGGGTGGCCGCGGTGGCGGCCAGGGCGGTCGCGGTGGCGGCCGTGGCGGCGGCCAGGGCGGTCGCGGTGGCGGTCAGGGTGGCCGGGGCGGAGGCCGCGGCGGCCGGGGCGGAGGCTCCCCGGAGGTGACGCGCTGATGCTCTCGCCCAAGCGGGTCAAGCACCGCAAGCACCACCGCGGCCGCATGCGCGGCAACGCCCGTGGCGGCGTGCGCGTGCAGTTCGGTGACTACGGGCTCAAGGCCCTCGAGCGCGGCTGGATCAGCAACCGCCAGATCGAGGCAGCCCGAATCGCGATGACGCGCAAGATCAAGCGCGGCGGCAAGGTGTGGATCAACATCTACCCGGACAAGCCCGTGACGCAGAAGCCCGCCGAGACCCGCATGGGCTCCGGCAAGGGCAACCCCGAGGGCTGGGTCGCGGTCGTCAAGCCCGGGCGCGTGATGTTCGAGCTGGCCGGCGTTTCGGAGGACCTGGCGCGCGAGGCGATGCGCCTGGCCGGCCACAAGCTGCCCGTGAAGACCAAGTTCGTCGAGCGCGAGGACCGCTAGCGATGCCCAAGGGCTCCGAGGTCCACGACATGACCGACGACGTGCTCATGGAGCACATCCGCACGTCGCGCCAGGAGCTGTTCGGCCTGCGCTTCCAGAACGCCACCGGCGAGCTGGAGAACACCGCAGGCCTGAGCGGCGCGCGGCGCGACCTCGCTCGCGCGCTCACGATCGCGCGCGAGCGCGGCCTACAACTCGACCGTGAAGTGAGCGACTGACGATGGCCGACGAAGAGAAGAACGAGACGACCGAGGCGGAGGAGCCCCAGGCGCAGGAGCCGCAGGCCGAGGAGCCCCAGGCCGAGGAGCCGCAGGCCGAGGAGCCGCAGGCCGAGGAGCCGCAGGCCGAGGAGCCGCAGGCGGAGGAGCCGGCGGCCGAGGAGACCCCTGCCGAGGAACCCGCGGCCGAAGAGGCGCCTGCCGAGAAGCCGGCGGCCGAGGAGGCTCCGGCCGAGGAGGCCGAGCCCGAGCCGACCCATCCGCGTGAGATCCGCAAGCGCGCGCGCAGCCAGCACGGCGAGGCCCGGCCCCAGCGCTCCGCCGAGGACCGTGCGGCCGAGCGCGATCAGACGCGCGGCGCGAAGTCCGCCCGCCGCAGTGCATGGCGCACGAAGGCGCGCGAGAAGGCCCGGCAGCGGCGCGCGGACACGCCGCCCCCACCTGCGACGGAGCCGGTGGCGCGCCCTCACGGCCGCCAGAAGGTCCGCCAGGGCGTGGTCGTGTCGGACAAGCCGGACAAGACGATCATCGTCCGCATCGACGTCACGCGGCGCCATCCGCGCTACGAGAAGATCGTGCGCTCCTCGACCACCCTGCATGCCCACGACGAGCGCAACGAGGCGAACGCGGGCGACACCGTGCGCCTGATTGAGAGCCGCCCGCTCTCGCGCACGAAGCGCTGGCGGCTCGTCGAGGTCCTGGAGCGAGCGCGATGATCCAGAACGAGACGCGGCTGCGCGTGGCCGACAACACCGGCGCACGCGAAATTCTCTGCATCCGCGTCCGCGGAGGCTCTCGCCGGCGCTACGCCGGCGTGGGCGACACGATCGTGGCGACGGTCAAGCAGGCGAGCCCGCAGGGCTCGGTCAAGAAGGGTGAGGTCGTCACGGCCGTGATCGTGCGTACCCGCAAGGAGTTCGGCCGCGACGACGGCACGTACATCGCGTTCGACGAGAACGCGGCCGTGCTGATCGACGCCCAGAACAACCCGCGCGGCACACGCATCTTCGGGCCGGTCGCCCGCGAGCTGCGCGAGCGCAACTTCATGAAGATCGTCTCCCTGGCGCCAGAGGTTCTCTGATGGCGAAGATCAGAAAAGACGACCAGGTGATCGTGATCTCCGGCAAGGACCGCGGCAAGACCGGCCGCGTGCTCCGCGTCGACCCCAAGAAGCAGAAGGTCTACGTGGAGGGTCTGAACATCGTCAAGCGTCACCAGCGACCGCAGCAGGTCCGCGACGCCCAGCGTGCGGAGACCGTCGGCGGCGTGATCGAGAAGGAGGGGCCGATCCACCTCTCCAACGTCATGCCGGTCGATCCCAAGGAGGACAAGCCGACGCGCGTCGGCACGGAGATCGACGACGAGGGCAAGCGCCACCGGATCACCAAGCGCAGCGGAACCCGAATCGACGCCTGAACCCAAGACTGAGAACTGAGAACTGAGAACTGAAATGCCCGCCCGCCTCAAAGAACGCTACGAATCCGAGATCAAGCCCGACCTCGTGAAGCGCTTCGGCT
>JAWVFS010000200.1:0-8053 GCA_033855795.1 Solirubrobacteraceae bacterium
CCGAGGGTCCGCGCGCCGCGCTGATGCGCCGCGTGAAGGCGCGGTTCGACCCGGCCGGCACGTGCAATCCGGGCCGCTACGCCGCGGGGATCTGATGGCCCTTCCGGAGACATCCCGCGCCTTCGACGACGTCCGCCCGCCGGAGCTCGACCTGCTCGACGCGTGCGTGCACTGCGGCTTCTGCCTGCCCACCTGCCCGACCTATGTGCTGTGGGGCGAGGAGATGGACTCGCCGCGCGGTCGCATCGCGCTGATGAAGCAGGGGTTGGAGGAGGGCAGTGTCCTCGACGACGAGACCGTCCTGCACCTCGACCGCTGCCTGGGTTGCATGGCGTGCGTGACGGCGTGCCCGTCCGGCGTGCAGTACGACCGGCTGATCGAGGACGCCCGCGCCCAGGTCGAGCGGCGCCACGAGCGCTCCCGGCGCGAGCGCCTGCAGCGCCGCCTCGTCTTTGCGCTGTTCCCGCACCCGCGGCGGCTGCGGGCGCTGGTCCCCCTGCTCCCGCTCGCGCGCGCCGCGCGGCGCGTGCCAGGGCTGCGAGGCCTCGCCGCACTGACGCCCGACACCCCCGTGCGCGAGGCGCGCGCCCGCCCGCCGGCGCTGACGCCGCCTCGGGGCGAGCCGCGCGGGCGCGTCGCGCTGCTCCAGGGCTGCGTCCAGCGGGCCGTGTTCGGCCACGTCAACGCAGCGGCCGCGCGCGTGCTGGCGGCGGAGGGCTGGGAGGTCCACGCGCCGGAGGCACCGCGCTGCTGCGGAGCGCTGCAGCTGCATGCCGGAGACGCCGACCCGGCCCGCGAGCTGGCGCGGACGACGATCGCGGCGCTCGAGGAGTTCGACGCGGTGGCCGTGACCGCCGCGGGGTGCGGGTCGGCGATGCGCGACTACCCGCACGTGCTGCGCGACGATCCGGAGTGGGCGCCGCGCGCCGAGGCCTTCGCGGCGCGTGTGCGCGACGTCAGCGAGCTGCTGGGCGAGGGCGCGCCGCGCGCCGCCCGCGGTCCGCTCCGCATGGCGGTCGCCTACCACGACGCCTGCCACCTCGCCCACGCCCAGGGCGTGCGTGCCGCGCCGCGGGCGCTGCTGCGCGGCATCCCGGGCCTCGAGCTGCGCGAGCCCGTCGAGGCCGACCTGTGCTGCGGGTCCGCCGGCATCTACAACCTGCTGCAGCCGGCGGCGGCGGCCGAACTCGGCGCGCGCAAGGCCCTCGCCCTCCTGGACACCGCGCCGGATGCCGTTGCCGCCGGCAACCCCGGCTGCGCGCTGCAGATCGCCGCGCAGCTGCGCGCCGCCGGTCGCCCCCTTCCCGTCGTCCACCCCGTCGAGCTGCTCGACCGCTCGATCCGGAGCGCGCTCTGATGCATCGGGTGGAGGTCGCCGCGCCGCTCGAGGGCCCCGCCGCCGAGGCCCTGTCGCCGTCCGCGCTCGACTTCGTGGGCCGCCTGCACCGGCGCTTCGACGACACGCGGGAATGGCTGCTGCAGGCGCGCGCCGAACGCCGTGCCCGCCTGGCCGCGGGGGGCAGCCTGGACTTCCTGGCCCAGACCGAGGGCGTGCGCGAGGGCGAGTGGACCGTCCCTCCACCGCCGCCGGACCTGCGCGACCGCCGGGTCGAGATCACCGGCCCCGCCGACCGCAAGATGATCATCAACGCGCTGAACTCGGGGGCCCGCGCGTTCATGGCCGACCTGGAGGACTCGCTGTCCCCGACCTGGACCAACGTCGCGGAGGCCCAGGCCAACCTGATCGACGCCGTCGCCGGCACGATCGACTTCGAGGCGCCCGACGGCCGGCGCTACGCCCTCGGCGACGACCCCGCCGTGCTGATCGTGCGTCCGCGCGGCTGGCATCTGCTCGAGCGCCACGTCCTGGTCGACGGGCGCCCGGTCAGCGCCTCGCTCCTCGACTTCGGCCTGTACGTGTTCAACAACGCCCGCTCGCTGCTCGAGCGCGGCAGCGGGCCCTACCTCTACCTGCCCAAGCTCGAGAGCCATCTGGAGGCCCGGCTCTGGCGGGACGTCTTCGGAGAGGCCGAGGAGGCGCTCGGCCTCGACCCCGGGACGATTCGCGCCACCGTCCTGATCGAGACGGTCCCCGCGGCGTTCCAGATGGAGGAGATCCTGCACGAGCTCGGCGACCACGCGCTGGCGCTGAACGCCGGTCGCTGGGACTACATCTTCTCCATGATCAAGTGCTTCCGGGAGCGGCCCGAGTTCGTGCTGCCCGATCGCGGCGCGGTCACCATGACCGTCCCCTTCATGCGCGCCTACACCGACCTGCTCGTGCGCACCTGTCACCGCCGCGGGGCGCACGCCATGGGCGGCATGGCCGCGCTCATCCCCTCCCGGCGCGATCCCGAGGCGAACGAACGGGCGATCGAGGGCGTCCGCGCGGACAAGGCCCGCGAGGCGGGCGACGGCTTCGACGGCACCTGGGTCGCGCATCCGGACCTCGTGCCGGTCGCCCAGGAGCAGTTCGATGCCGTCCTCGGCAGCCGTCCCAACCAGGTCGAGCGCCGGCGCGACGACGTCGAGGTGACGGCCGACGACCTGCTCGACGCGGCCTCGGCCGGGGGGCGCGACGGCGTCACCGCGGATGGCCTGCGCAACGACGTCAGCGTCGGAATGCAGTACATCTCGGCCTGGCTGGATGGCAACGGGGCGGCCGCGATCCACGGGCTCATGGAGGACGCCGCCACGGCCGAGATCGCCCGCTCGCAGGTGTGGCAGTGGATCCGCCACGGCGTGACGCTCCCGTCCGGGGAGGCGATCACGCCGGAGCTCGTGCGGAAGGTCACCGACGAGGAGCTCGAGCGGATCACGGTGGCGGACGGAGCGCGCGCGGTCTTCGAGGAGTCGGCGCTGGGCGAGGACTTCCCCGAGTTCTTCACGCTCCCGGCGTACGAGCGGCTGCCGTGAGCGGAGCGGCGGTCGCGGTCGACGCCCGCGGCGGCGCGCGGGCGCGTACGGCGACGCGGGGCGCATTGCTCGCGGTGGCCGCGCTCACCCTGCTCGCGGCCGCGCTCCGCTTCTCCACCCTCGACCTTCAGAGCTACTGGTACAACGAGGCGGCCACCGCGCTGCTGACCAAGAAGTCGTTCGCAGACATGCTCGACAGCATCCCGCGGATGGAGGGCAACCCGCCCCTGTACTACGTGCTCGCGTGGCTGTGGGCCAAGGTGTTCGGGGCCGGCGAGGTCGGCCTGCGGTCGCTGTCGGCCCTGTGCGGCACGGCGGTGGTGCCCGTCGCCTACGCGGCCGGCGCGCGGCTGGCCAACGCCCGCGCCGGCGTCAGCCTCGCCGCGCTGGCCGCGCTCAGCCCGCTGCTCGTGTGGTTCTCGCAGGAGGCGCGGCCCTACATCTTGCTCGTGCTGCTGACGGCGCTGGCGCTGATCGCCTTCCTGCGCTGCCTGGAGTCCTGGGGGACGCGGGATCTCGCGTGGTGGGCCGGGTTGTCGGCGCTCGCGCTGGCCACCCACTACTTCGCCCTGGTCGTCATCGTGCCCCAGGCCGCCTGGCTGGCCTGGCGCGCGCCGCGGCGCGGGGCCGTGGCGGTCGCCGCGATACCGATCGTCGCCGTGGCCGCCGCACTGGTCCCGCTCGCGTCCGACCAGAGCTCGCCGGCGACCACGTCGATCCCGGGGGCATTGGCCACCCGCATCCTCGAGCTGCCCAAGCAGCTGCTCACGGGCTTCGACGCGCCCGCTGAGCTCGTTGTGACCGTCGTCGCCGCGCTGCTGGTGCTCGTCGGCGCCTGGCTCGCCTACGCCCGCGCCGAGCCGCGGGCCCGGCGGGGCGCGGCGCTCGCGGGCGGGCTCGGCGCCGTCGCCGTCGTTTCAGTGATCGCCGCAGCGCTCGTCGGCGTGGACTACCTCAACACACGGAACATGATCGGCGTGTGGCTGTCGTTGGCCGCCGTCCCGGCGATCGGGTTCGCCGCGCCCCGCGCCGGCCGCCTGGGCCCGGCGGCCGCCGTCGTGCTGTGCGCGATCTTCCTGGCCTCGGTGCTCGGCGTGGACACGAATCGAACATTCCAGCGCGACGACTGGCGCGGCGCCGCGGACGCGTTGGGCCGCGCCACGGTTCCGCGCGCGATCGTGGTGACCCCGGGCGACGGCGTGCTGCCGCTGCAGATCTACCTCCCCCGCGCCCGCATGCTGCGGTCCGGAGACGAGGTTTCAGAGATCGACGTGCTCGGGCTGGCCCTGCGGCGCAAGCAGGGCGAGGGGCCGCAGCAGCCGACGCGGGTGCCGCCGGTGCCCTACGCCGGTTTCACGCTCGTGGGCGCGCGGCGGGATCGGCTCTTCCTGGTCTCGCGCTACCGCTCGCCGACGGCCGTCGCCGTGAGCTCGGGGGTCCTCCAGAACGGCCGCGCGAGCCCCGTCCCGGCGCTGTACCTGTACGAGCCCTGAGGCTCTACTTCTCGTACATCGCCTCGATCTCGTCCCGGTACTTCTCGTCGATCGGCTTGCGCTTGAGCTTCATCGTGGGCGTGAGCTCGTCGCCGCCGGGCTCCCAGTCCCCGGGGACGATCGTGAACTTCTTGAGCTGCTCGACACGCGCGAGGTGCTCGTTGGCCGCGTCGACGCCCTCCTGCACCGCGGCGTGCACCTTCTCGTCGGCGGCGAGCGCCTCCAGCGAGGTGTCCTCGATGCCCTGCTTCGAAGCCCACTGGGGGGCGTAATCGGCGTCGAGGACGATCAGGGCGGTGTTGTAGGAGCGGCCGTCGCCGATCGCGGCGGCCTGGCCGATCAGCGGCGATGCCGTCTTGAGCTCCGCCTCGATGTTGGCCGGCGACATGTTCTTGCCGGCCGCGTTGATGATGAGCTCCTTCTTGCGATCCACGATCTTGAGGAAGCCGTCGTCGTCGATCTCGCCGATGTCACCGGTGTGCAGCCACCGGTCCTGGTCGACCGTCTCGGCGGTCTTCTCCGGCTGGTTGCGGTAGCCGACCATCACGCAGCCGCCGCGGATCAGCACCTCGCCGTCCTCGGCCAGCTTGATCTCACAGCCCGGCGCCGCCGGGCCGACGGTCCCGATCTTCACGTTGCCGGGGCGGTTGCAGGTGCCCGCGCCGGTTGACTCCGACATGCCGTAGAGCTCGGCCAGCTCGAGGCCGATGGCGTGGAAGAACTCGAGCACCTCGACCGGCGTGGGCGCGGCGCCCACGTTGATCGTGATGACGTCGTCGAGGCCGAGCATCTTGCGCAGGCCCGCGAAGTACTCCTCGTCGGCGGCGGCCACCTCCTCGGCCAGGTCGGCGGGGACCTCCTCCCCGGCCTGCTCGAGGCGCACCTTCTCGCGCCCAGCCGCGATCGCCCGCTCGACCTTCTCGCGCTGCTCCTCGGGCTGCTTGTGGAGCATCGTCTCCAGCCCCGCCTTGAGCTTCTCCCAGATGCGTGGGACCGCGAAGAACCAGTTCGGGCGCACGTCGGGCAGGTAGCTCATGACCTCGCGCGGGTTCTCGCAGCACGTGATCGTGCCGGCGAACACGATCGGGATGTAGTGGTGGGCGTTTCGCTCGGCGACGTGCGCGGACGGGAGCCACGAGATGACCTTGATCCCCTCGGGGAGCCCGATGATCTCCTCGATGGAGGCGACGACGTCCATCATGTTGGCGTGGGAGAGCTGGACGCCCTTCGGCGGCCCGGTCGTCCCGGAGGTGTAGATGAGGGTGAGCAGGTCGTCGGGCTTGATCGCCCGCCAGGAGGCCTCCGCGTCGAAGTCGGGATTGGACCCCTCCACGTCGGACAGCGGCGTGACCCCCTCGGGCGCCTCGCCGTCGACGACGATCACGTGTTCGAGGTCGGGCAGGTCCTTGCGCGCCTCGAGCATCCGGTCGAGGTACTCCTGCTCGACGAGGGCGACGCGCGCGCCGGAGTCCGAGATCAGGTACTGGATCTGCTCGGGCGTGTAGGTCTGGTAGATCGAGAACGGGATGGCGCCCAGCGTCATGGCGGCGAGGTCGGAGATGTGGAACTCCGGCCGGTTGCCGAACATCAGCGCCACGGTGTCGTCCTTGCCTACGCCCAGCTTGGCCAGCCCGCCGGCGAGCGCGTCGGAGCGGTCGCGCACCTCACCCCACGTGATCGACACGGTGTCGTCGCGGTTGCGCAGCGCGACGCCATCCGGCTTCTGGTCCGTGGTGATGCGGAACGCCTCGGCGACGGTCGGCGCGTCGATCGCGCGCTGTCCGGCGGCCTGGGTGGCGGTGGTGCCTTCCATCCTCGTCCCTCCCTCGGGTTTGCTGCCCTCGGGGAAACGCTACCGCAGGCGCATCGGCCTGCGCGGAAAGGCCGGTGGCAAGTCGGGTCAGGCCGCGCGGCGCTGCGTGCCGGTGCGCTCGTCCCAGGCGTACCTGGGCTCGCGAACCACCATCAGCGAGCGGGCGACCAGACTGACCTGCCGACGATGCGCCTCGGGCTTCATGCTCCCGGCGCGGCGCGTCTCCTGCACGATCGGGGTCTTCATCCGTGGTCCCTCATCCGTTGTTCCCAACGGGCCATTCGCTGCGTCGGCCCGCCCTCCTGCTCCCTATGACGAGGGTTTCTCCCGATTCTTACGGCAAGAAACAGGTGCAACGAAAAGAAATTTGCGCCGCCGCTTTCGAGGCCGTCCCGACCGAGCTCATCGAGTCGGGAATCCGGCCCCCTGGAGCCGGCTGATGTCGTTGCTGAGCCCGATGAAGAAGAGCATGAGCACGAGGGCGAAGCCGATCACGCCGGCGCGCTCCATCACCTCGAACGAGACCGGCCGCCCGCCCCGGACCTTCTCCGCCAGCGCCCAGAAGATGTGCCCGCCGTCCAGCGGCAGGAACGGGAACAGGTTGATGATCGCCAGCGAGAGCGAGATCAGCGCGAGCAGGCTGAGCGCCGAGCTGATGTCCCGGTTGAACGCCTGCTCGGTCACCTTGCTCGCCCCCACCACGCTGGACAGCTGCTTGCGCTGCTCGGGCTGGAAGATCCGCGCGATCGCCGAGACCGTCGCCTCGGTCACCCGCCACATGCCGCTGATGCTCTCGCGCGCCGCCCCCACCGGGCCGACGTCGTGGTGCGCCACCGCGTAGCTGAACCCCAGGCGCGTGCGGCCGACCGTGGCGTCGTAGCGCGGCGTGATCGTGAAGGTCAGGCGCCGGCCGTCGCGGATGACCGTCACCGTGGCGGGCGTCGTCGCCTGGCAGCCGCCCGTGGCCCGGCCGGCGCAGCGGTGGCGCGCTACCGCCAGGGCGATGGCCTCCTGGCTGCCGCCCTTCCCGTCCACCGCCACGACCCGGTCACCGGGCCGCAGGACGCTCGCCGCCGGGGCTCGCAGCCCCTGGGTGTCGACCGTCTTGGTGGTCGTCGCGCTGCCGTTCACCAGAAACAGGGCCCACAGGATCAGGAAGGCCAACAGCAAGTTCATTGCCGGGCCGGCGCTGATGACCACGATGCGCTTCCACACCGGCTGGGCGTAATAGGCGCGGGGCCTGACGTCCTCGGGGAGCTCGACCCGCGGGTCCATTCCGGTGATCTTCACCATGCCGCCGAGAGGGATCGCGCCGATGCCGTACTCCGTCTCCCCGCGGCGGTCCTTGAAGATCGCCGGCGGGAAGAACAGCAGGAAACGCTCGACCCGCATGCCGGTGAGCTTGGCCGCGGCGAAGTGGCCGAACTCGTGGAGGACGATCAACACGCAGAACCCCAGGATCGTCAGGACCCAGCTCATGCAGGCGCTCCCCGCTCGGCCACGAGCTCGGACGCCAGCGCGCGCGCCTCGGTGTCCGCGACGTAGAGCGAGTCGAACGAGTGGACGCGAGCCGGCCCCAGCTGCTCGAGCGCGCGCTCGATCACCTCGGAAATGCCGAGGAACGGCAGGCGCCCGGCCAGGAAGGCATGCACCGCCACCTCGTTGGCGGCGTTGAGCACGCACGGCGCGGTGCCACCCGCCTCCGCCGCCTCGCGGGCCAGCCGCAGGGCGGGGAACGCGTCGACGTCGACCGCCTCGAAGGTGAGCGCTCCCAGCTCGACCAGATCGAGGGTGCGGACCGGCACGTCGGCGCGCTCCGGGAAGTGCAGCG
>JAWVFS010000201.1:0-17711 GCA_033855795.1 Solirubrobacteraceae bacterium
ATCCCGAACACGGCGAACGCCCAGAACGAGGTGATGTTCCGCACGAGCCACCCGAAGTTCTGGCCGAAGAATCCGGTGACTACCGACAGCGGAAGGAAGATCGTGGCCACGATCGTGAGCTGCTTCATCACCGCGTTGAGCCGGTTGGACACGGTCGAGAGGTAGACGTCCATCGCGCCGGTGAGGAGGTCGCGATAGGAGTCGATGAGGTCCGAGATCCGGATCAGGTGGTCGTAGACGTCGCGGAAGTAGTCGCGTGAGGACGGCTCGAGCCCGGGCAGCTGGATGATGTCGTCGCCGGCGCGCGCGAACAGGTCGCGCTGCGGCGTGATGACCTTGCGCATCGCGACGAGGAGGCGCTTGAGCTTGAAGATGTGCTGGAGCTGCTCGTCGTTGGGCTGTGCGATGACCTCGTTCTCGATCGTGTCGATGTCGTCGTCGATCGACGCCAGGACGGGGAAGAAGGTGTCGGTCAGCGTGTCGAGGATGCGGTAGACCACGAACTGCTCGTCGGGCGCGTGGCGCTCGAGCGTGCTTCGCAGCGCGTCGAGGTCCCCGCAGGACGCGTCGCGGTGCGTGATGATCCAGTCGCCGCTGATCACGCACTCCACCTCGACGAGGGCGACCTCGTCGCCGTCGCGCTCGGCGCCGTAGAAGACGAGCAGGACGTAGCCCTCGTAGTCATCGAGCTTGGGCCGCTGGCCGCGCTCGCGCATGTCCTCCATCGCGATCGGGTGCAGGCCGAAGACCCGCTCCAGCTCCGCGAGCTCCTCCTCGCCCGCGCCGACGAGGTCGAGCCAGAAGTACTCCCCGCGTTCGCGCAGGGCATCGATCTGCGCCCGATCGATGCGGTCGAGGACCTGCACGCCGTCGACGGTAGCCGTCGGCCAGGACGCTCAGACGCTCAGGCCGTCTCGCCGACCAGCTCGCCCTCGGCGCGCGCGCCGGCGACGGTCGCCTCGCCGGCGTTCACGGGGGCGTGCACCGCGTCCTCGGCCTCGACCGGGCGGCCGGTGACCAGGACGGCGGCGAGCAGGGCGCCGAGCAGGGCGACGGCGGCGCCGAGGCGCAGCCCGTCCCGCAGCGCGGTGACGAAGGCCTCCTGCACCGCGCCGGCGACCTGGGCGGGCACGCCCGCGCCACCGCTCCCCAGCGCGTCGGCGAACTTCCCGCGCTCGGCCGCGGGGACAGCATGCAGGAGCTCGTCGAGCTTGGAGCGGCCGACGGTGGCGATCAGCGCACCGAGCGCCGCCACGCCGAACGTCCCGCCGACCATGCGGCTCATCGAGAGCACGCCCGACGCCACTCCGGCCTTGGTCCTGACGACGGCGTTCATGGCGGCCGTGCTCATCGGCGACATCACCAGGCCCATCCCGAGGCCCATGAGGATGAACGCGGGGAGGAGGAAGAGGTACGAGGTGTGCGTCGTGATGAAGGACTGCCAGAACAGCGCGGTCGAGGCGAGGAGCAGGCCGATCACCATCGGGATGCGCGGGCCGATGCGGTCCGCCAGGCGCCCCGAGAGCGGCCCCATGAAAATGATGATCACCGTCGAAGGCAGGAAGCGCACCCCCGCCTCGAGCGGCGAGTAGTGGAGCACGTTCTGCATGTACAGGGCGATGAAGAAGAACATCGCGAGCATCGAGAACGTGACCACGAAGGCGACGAGGTTCGCCCCCAGGAACGAGCGCTCACGGAAGAAGGAGAAGTCGACCATCGGCACCTTCACGCGCATCTCGATCACCACGAAGGCGACCAGCGCCACGGCCGCGAGGGCGAACAGCGCGAGGATTGGACCGGAGCCCCAGCCCCACGAGTTGCCCTCGACAAGCGCGAGCACGACCGCGGTCAGCCCGACCGTGAGGGTGGCGATCCCCGGGATGTCGACGACCCGCGCAACGGTCTCGTCGCGGGACTCGCGCGTGGCGAAGAGCGTCACCGCGACGGCGGCGACCGCCACGGGCAGGTTGAGGAAGAAGATGGCACGCCAGCTCACGCTCTCGGCGAGGAAGCCGCCGACCACCGGGCCGATGGCGAGCGCCGATGCCGACACGCCGGCCCACGTGCCGATCGCCTTGCCGCGCTCCTCGGGCGGGAAGGCGTTGGTGATGATCGAGAGCGTCGCCGGCATCATGAACGCGGCGCCGATGCCCTGGACGGCGCGCCAGCCGACGAGCCACGCGTCGTTGGGGGAGAAGCCGATGGTCGCGCTCGAGACCGCGAACACGACGACGCCGAACAGGAACATCCGGCGGCGGCCGAAGATGTCGCCGAGACGTCCGCCGGTGACCAGCAGCACGGCGAAGGTCAGCGTGTAGGCGTTGACCGTCCACTCCAGGGCCGACAGCGAGGCGTGCAGGTCGCGCTGGATGGAGGGCAGCGCGACGTTCACGACCGTGTTGTCGAGCATGATCATGAACAGCGCGAAGCACATCGCGCCGAGGGTCCACCACCGGCGGTTGGCGTCGCGCATCGCCGCGAGGCGTGCGGTCACGACGAAGCACCGTCCGGTCGGCAGGCGGCGATCTCCGGGCGCTCGAGCAGCGGCGCGAGTGCGGCCGCCAGGCTGCTGCGCTCGGCCTCCGTCAGCGAAGCCGCGAACTGCTCCGCAGCGGCGAGCCGCGTGGCGTTGACGCGGGACATCACCTCGCGGCCGGCCGGCGTGATGGCCACGCGCTTCATGCGCCGGTCCTGCTCGTCCTCGCGGCGCTCGACGTACCCGCGCTGATGCAGTCCGTCGACGATCCGGCTGGCCGCCGGCACGGACATCACGAGGTCCTCGGCGACGTGCTTGACGCACGCCTCGTGCCCGCGCTCGCGCTGATCGAGCGCGTGGAGCGCCTTGTAGGTGGTGAGCGTCAGGTCGGCGTCGGCCATCGCCTGGAAGACCTCCCGGCCCGAGCTCCTCATCAGGTGGTGGAGGACGGCGTACAGGCCCTCGGCGACCTGGACGTCGGATGCTTTCGTTGGCGCAGTGATTACTTGCACGCAAGTAAGTATTGCACAGGCGAGAGGATCTGTCGCTACCGCGGTGCGGACCCGGGTCGCACCACGAGGGACGAGAAAGCCTTAAATACGAAGGACTTCTCGTCCCACGACGGCTCCGGTCCCCCGCCGCCCCAGGGTCCTCCTCGATGACCTGTCGTTCTCGGGTGGCCCCCCTACAGCGCGACCTGGCGGGTGGCCGTGACGCGGAACGCGCCGGTGCGCTTGGTCCACCGCAGGTCCCGCTCGGTCAGCGTGCCCGGGCAGCACATGTCGTCGCCCGGCGCGTAGTTCGGGGTGCGCACCGTCACCACCGCGTTCTTCACGCGGGCGGACACGCGGTAGCGCGACTCCGCGGCATAGGCCACGCGCAGGGTGCCCGTGCGGCCGTTGGGACCGTCGCTGGAGACGATGTAGAGCGCAACGTCGCCCGCTGCGCCGCCGCTGCCCACCAGCACAACGGCGTCGGAGCGCCTGTCGCCGGTGAGGTCGCCGATGAGGATCTTCGGGTCCACGAACCCACCCTGCGATCGCATGAGGGTCTTGACCTGCGCGCTCACCCTGGCATCGTGCAGCAGCAGACCGCCGAACAATCGCTGACCGCTGGTCAGGGCAGGCGCCGCCGGCACGGTTGCGAGCAGGACGAGGGCCGCGAGCACGGCTGGGGCGAGGAGCCGGCGGTGCAATGGTCTATTGGCCTACGGCTGCAGAAGCTGGTTCTGGGCGCTCTGGCGCTGCGGCCCGACCGTGATCGTGGCCGGAGCGATGTCCGCGTTCGCGGCGCGGACGCGATATTGGCCCTCGGTCACGTCCACCTGAAGCTGGCCGGTCCCCCGCGGGTTGATCGGCTCGGTCGTCTGCGTGACCCCCGGCTTGGACGCGCCGAGCTCGTTGCTCTCGAACGTGATCTCCTGCGACGCGCCGGTCTGGTTGGTCACGATCAGGACGATCGGGCCGGCGCCGAAGCTCGTGGGCGACACGGCGATCCCGGCGTTGGACACCGAAGCGGTGATGTTGAGCGGCGCGGGTGGGCGCGCGTTGTTCTTGTAGCTGGAGCCGCCGCCGCAGCCCGCGACGAGCATCGCGACCATCACAACGGCGGGGGCGAGCGCCCGCCGACTCGTCCGCTCTCTGGTTTTCCTCATCTCCATCCCTGTGACCCGAAGGTCGCTGGGCCGCGGACCGGCGACCCGGCGCGAACCCTAACCCACGACGCCGATCCGCGTCGAACCGGAGTAATGAACGTCAGCGTGTGGCGTTGTCGGCGCCGCCGCCGGTGCCGAGCGCGACGCGTTCGTCCTCGACCTGCGCGAGCTTGCGCTGGAGACGCTCCCACGAGCGGTGCTCGGCCTCGTCGTAGTCCTTACCGGAGAGGTCGCGCAGCGAATCGCGATAGGCCTTCCAGGCGCGGTGCGTGCGCTCGTCGAGCTCGTTCAACCTGCTCTCGTCACGCCTTGGGGCGGAGATGTTCATCGAGCTCCTCCGATCCGTCGTGGGCTTGGATGCATGCTACTCCTACCCCGCGACGATCTCGCCGATGCGCGCACATGGTCTTGCATGCCGTCCGACCCGGGGCGTACCGGTTCGGTATGGCTCTCGCCGAGCTCCCCCTCGCCACCGCCGAATTCCTCGCCGTCGACGTGGAGACCAACGGCGCTCCCGGCGATGACTGCGAGCTGACCGAGGTCGGTGCCGTGCTGGTCGGCGGCGGCGAGCTGCACGAGCGCTTCGAGTCGCTCGTGCGCGTGACACGGCCGCTGCCGCGCGGGATCCAGCGCTTCACCGGGATCACGCAGGAGATGGTGGCCGACGCGGCGCCGCCCGCCCGGGTCCTGCCCGAACTGGCGCGGCGCATCTCGGGACGCGTCCTGGTGGCGCATTCCGCGGCGTTCGACCGGCGCGTGCTGCGGCAGGCCTTCGAACGCACCGGTCTGGACTGGCCTGATCCGCCGGTGCTGTGCACGGTCGCGCTCGCCCGCCGCTTCGCGCCGCTTGTGCGCCAGCGCAAGCTGACGGCCCTGGCCGCGTCGCTGGGCATCGAGGTCGAGATCAGCCACCGCGCGCTGGCGGATGCCGAGACGTGCGCGCGCGTGTTCTGCGCGCTGTTCGGGCGGCTCTGCGCGAACGCCGCCACGGTGGGGGAGGCGATCGCGTTGCTCGCGCCGCAGCGCCGGCGCCGCAGGCGCCGCGGTCCGCCGCCCGGGCAGCTCGCCGGCGATTCCGTGCCGGCGGGGCTGGACCTGTCCGGGCTCCCCTCGGCGCCCGGCGTGTACGTGTTCCGGGACGCCGCGGGCCGGCCGCTGTACGTCGGCAAGTCCGTGTCTCTGCGCACGCGAGCCCGGGCGCACTTCCAGCCCGGCGCCGAGCGCGCGGGCTGGACGGCGCACGCCGCCGTGGTGGACCATCGCGAAACATGCTCCGAGCTCGGCGCCCTGGTGCTCGAGAACCGGCTCATCAAGGCGCTGCGCCCGCCGGGCAACGTGCGGCTGCGGCGCACCGACGCGCTGGTGTACCTGCGCTGCCGCCTCGACATCCCGTTCCCCGTCCTCGAGGTCGCGCGCGAGCCGGCGCCGGGTCTGGGCGTGACGATCGGCCCCCTGCGCGGACGGGCCTCCGCCGTCGAGCTGATGGAGCAGCTCAACTCGCTCTTCGGCCTGCGCCACTGCGGCCGCCGGCTGCGCCTCCGCCAGCACCCGTCCGTCTACGGCCAGATGGGGCGCTGCCTGTCGCCGTGCCTCGGCGACCTCGACCCCAACCTCTACCGGCGCCGGCTCGACGACGCGCTGGCCGTGTTCACCGGCTCGGACGACGGCCGCGACGCCCTGACCGCCCACCTCGAGCGCGAGATGCGCGCCGCCTCTGACGCGCGTCGCTACGAGCGCGCGGCGACGCTGCGTCGCCGCCGTGACCGGCTTGCGGTCCTGCTCGATCGCCTCGGCGGCGTGCTCCGCGCGACCCACGCGCGTCCGCGGCTGGTGGCGGCTTCGGCGCCGGATGCCGGCGGCGCCGACGCGTTCTGGCTCGCGGGCGGGCGGCTGATCGACTGGGGCGAGCTCCCGGACGAGCCGCCCGAGCTCGAGCGCCGCACGGGGGCCGCGCTGGCCCGCGCCGGCCGGCCGGGGGCGACGGCGCACGTTCCACCCGACGAGATCGACGAGGTGCGCATCGTCTCGACCTGGCTCGCCCACCACGAGGAGGACGTCGCGACGCTCACGCTCCACCCGCCGCCCGACGGCACTCGCCTGGCGGAGTTCGCCGCGGAGGCTCAAAACGCGTAGGGCACGGCGTTCACGGCGCCGAGCGCGTACCACGCGCCGAACGCCAGGCTGACGGCCCCGAGCACGGGCGCGACCGCGATGAAGCGGCGCAGGACCGGCTCGCGCGTGATCGCGTAGCCGAGGGTCGTCGAGGCCACCGACATCGAGACCGCCGTACAGGCGGCGAACACGACGAGTGCCGCCAACGCCTCGACGTGGTCGGGGATCGCGGCGAGCAGCAGCACGCCCACTCCAGCGGAGCCGCCCATGCCGTGGACGAGGCCGATGCCGTAGGCGCTCCACGCCGAGCGCGCCCGCCCGCCGCCGTGCTGGTGGCGCGAGCCGGGCGCGGCGCTCAACTCGCCGCGCCGACAGCGCACGAGCAGCCGCAGGGCGAGGCCCATGATCAGGACCCCCACGGCCAGCTCCGCGACCTGCTGGACGGTCTCGGGGAGGTAGCCCCGGAAGAGGACGATCGGCACGCCGAACGCGAACAGCGTGGTGGCATGGCCGAGGCCCCAGGCCATGCCGAGGCGCCCCGCGCGCCGCGCGCTGCGCCGGTCGTCACCCGCCACCAGCGTGCCCACCGCCGTGAGGTGGTCCGGGTCCGTCGCGTGGCGCAGGCCGAGCAGGACGGCCACGGCCACGACGAGCAGGAACGCCTCGCCCGATCCCAGGGCGGCGATCCGCTCGTCGAGGCCGAACATGGGTCAGTCCGTCTCGCTTGCGCAGGCGGGGCACAGGCCGACGACGGGGAAGTGCGTGAACCGCGCCGTGTAGCCGCACGCCTCGCGCACGGCAGCGCGCACGCCATCCAGCGCATCCGGCGCCAGCGTCACGTAGGCGCCGCAGCGCTCGCAGCTCACGTACTCCGGCGCGTGCGGCCCGGCAAGCGCGTAGCGCCCGGGTCCGTGCCCCATGTGCACGTGGCGTACGAGTCCGAGCGCCTCGAGCATCTCGAGGTTGCGGTACACCGACGCGAGGTCGCTCGGCGGCAGGCAACTGTCGAGGCCGCTCGCGAGGCGCTCGGCGGTGACGGGCGCGGCGGCGGCGAACAGCGCCTCGAGCACGAGGCGGCGGGCGGTGGACAGCCGCAGGCCACGCGCGCGCACGGCCGCCATGGCGGCTTCGAGCGTCGGCGCGGGCAGCGGCGGCCCTGCGTCGCGAATGACGGTCATGGTCGAGGGTGGGGCTGGGTCCCGTAGACGACTTCCAGCACTGATTGCGCGCCGCTCGCCGCAGTGGATCAACGATGGGCGAGCATTCGCGCGCCTCATGTCAGCTGGGGTAGGGCGCGGACGGTCAGGACGAAGCCCGCGGCGACGATCACCACGGCGGACACGGCCGGCAGCGCGGCGGCGAATGCCGGGGGGACGCGGAGGCGGCTGGCCATCCGGCCGCCGAGGACGACGAGCAGCCCGAGGGCGGTGAGCGTGCCGGCGAGCCCGAGCGAGAAGGCGACGATCATCAGCAGCCCGAGCGCGACCTGGTGCTGCGCGATCGCAGCCAGCAGGACGACCAGCGCCGACGGGCACGGTATGAGGCCGGCCGACGCACCCATGCCGAGCAGACCCCGCCAGGTCAAGTCCTCCGGCCCGTGGTGGTGATGGTGGTGCCCCGGACCGTGACCGTGATCGTCGGGGTGCGTGTGGGCGCGAAGCCGCCGGACTCGGCCGCGCAGCACACCGGCCCCGACGAGCACCACGAGCAGGCCCGATGCAAGGTTCAGCCACGGGTACAGCTGCTCCGGCAGCACGTACTGCGACAGCCCGAGTGTCACCAACCCGAGGGCGAAGACGCCGGCGGTGTGGGTCACGGTGACGGTTGCGCCGAGTGCGAGCGCGTGCCGCGCGGTGCCGCGCGTCCCGACGAGGTAGGCCGCCACCATCGTCTTGCCGTGGCCCGGCGAGAGGGCGTGGACGGCGCCCCAGGCCAGGGCCGCGAGCAGCAGGAAGACCAGCGCGCCGTGGCCCGACGCGGCGTCGGCGAACACCCCCGCGAAACCGTCGTTCGCGCGATTGCCGGTGGTCTCCGCCCGGCCGCCGGGGCCACGCGGGGCGGTGAGCCGACCGCTGCCGGGGTGGACGCTCAGGGTCGCGGTGCGCTCGTCCAGCGGGCTCGAGAGGCTGTCCTGCGGGTAGTGGCGCAGGCCGCCCGTGGGGTCGCCCGAGGGCGCGCTCGAACGCACATCGGTCCCCGCGCCCGGCCGCGCCACGATCGCCTTCCAACCGACCCGGCCGGGGAACGTGTCGTCGTGCACCGCGACCCGCTGCGCCCCGCGCACGGCCGTCCGCAGCGACAGCTCCACCCGCGTCAACGGCAGCCCGCCCTGGCCCGGGGGATGCGTCAGCGCCGCGCCCGTGACGGTCAGGCCGATCGGGCGCCCGTCGACCACCAACGTCAGATGCCGCCGGACCTCGGCCTCCTTGGCGGCGAGGACCGCCGACTCCGAGCGGCCGCGCTCCTGGAAGGTGGGGATCTCGGCCTGGTCGAGGACGTAGCGCAGGTCGATGCGGTCGCGGGAGGCGCTGACCTGGGTCAGGTGGTTGATCGAGAAGTTGCCGAGCGGGTGCGCGCCGGCGGCGGCGGGGAGGGCCAGGACGGCGAGTGCCGACAGGGCGCCGACCAGCGTCGCGCGCACGACGCGGCTCACGACATCCGCTCCAGGGCGCGCCGGGCGCGCGGCGCGTACAGCGGCGAGAAGCGCGGGTTGCCCGCGAGCGCAGCGTGCAGATAGCGCCGGGCATCGGCGCGGTCGCCCGCGGCCCGCGCGCTCACACCTGCGTGGTAGTTCAAGCTCGCGTCCCGCGACCCCAATCCCAGTGCGCGCCGGGCCCATGCGAGCCCGTCGCGGGGGCGGCCCGCCGCCGTCAGCGCCCAGCCGAGCGCGTCGGCCGAGCGCACGCTGGGCGCGTCCGACCAGGCGCGCCGCGCCAGCACGAGCGCGCGGGTGGGGCTGCCGTGGTTCGCCTCGAAGAGGGCGAGGTCCACATCGGTGTTGACCCCGTTGGCCTGTAGGAGGCGCTCCTCGGCGGCGACCAGGCCGAGGTCGCGGCGGCCCTGGACGGCGCGGCCCGCGGCCAGCTCGGTCTCCCCGAGCGCCACGACGTACTCCGGCAGCGGCAGGCGCGCCACGACGTCGCGGTAGCGGCGGATCGCGGCGCCGGTGTGACCCTCGGCCGCCTCGACCCGCGCGAGCCCGGCGGCGGCCGCCACGTAGCCCGGGAAGCGAATGAGGGCCAGGCCGAACGCCTGCCGGGCCGGGCCGAGCCGGCCGCGATCGAACTCCAGCGTGCCGAGCAGCGTCTGGACGTAGGCGGCGTTCTCGGCCGTGTCGCCGCCGGCCGAAACGGCCAGCGCCATCGCCTCGGCGGCGCCGTCGAGGTCGCCGTGCAGCTCCCGGAAGTAGGACACGCGGGAGTAGCTGGCGAGCGTGGGCTTAGCGTCGACGAAGCGCTGGAGTTCGCGCCCGGCCTGGGCGTAGCGGCCGAGCTCGACGAGGCCGTCGACGATCACGGGGTAGGGCGCGTCGGAGGCGGGGTCGGCCCGACGGGCGGCGAGGCCGTAGGCCAGGCCGCCGGAGAAGTCGTGGCGGGCCAGCGCGAGCGTGCCAGAGGTGGTGAGCACCCGGTAGTCGCCGGGCGCCAGCGCGCGGGCGCGCCGGAGCACCGCGTCGGCGCGGGCGTAGAAGCCGGGATCGCCGGTCTCCCGCACCTTCTGGAGGTAGGCGCCGGCGAGGGCGGCGCGCAGGCCGGCGTCGCCGGGCTGCGCGCGAACCGCTGCCTGGTAGCCGCGGATGCGCTGGTCGGTGGAGGCGCCGGGGCGCGGGAGGTCACCGCTCGTGGCGAAGCCCGCGCGCGCCGCCCCGTCGCCGGAGCGCGTGATCAGGGCGAAGACACAGAGGGCGGCGACGAAGGTCGCCCCGACGGCGAGAAGCTTGAAGAGGTTGGGTCGGGCGAGGGTCATGGCGTCGAGGGGGCCGGGAGGGGGCCCCGCCCGCCTTGGCGGGGCCCCTCCGGCTCGGTCGAGTACGTCCTACGGCGTCGGCGGGTTGAGGTCGCCGGGTGTCGGCGAATGGCCCGGCTCGCCCCGCTTGAGAGCGGAGTCGAACCCCGCGTGCGGCGAGGGCACGTACGGGAATGCGGACAGGTACGGGACGTCGTTGACGTCCACGCCGTCCCCGAGGGGCAGCTTGTTGCCCTTCAGGAACCCGCCGACGACGCGCAGCGAGATGTCCACCACGTCGTCGCCGAGGCGCCGTCCGTTCGGGAACCCGGCGTTGTCGCCGCCGATCACGCCGAAGCGGTTCGGCGTCGCCGCGGGCGGCACGCCGAGGTTGATCTTCAGCGTGTCGGCCGCGGCCGGGTTCTTGCCGATCTGCGTCACGCCCGGGATGCCCGTGAGCAGCGCCTGGACGATGTCCGTGCGGTTGGTCTCCGGCACGTTGAGGCCGGGGAACAGCACGTTGATCACGTGCGCCAGCTCCGGCTTGACGACGAACTTGCCGAAGTTCGCTGCGTCGTTCGCCGGCTGGGTGGCGTTGAACTTGTCCTTGAGCCCGATCGGGATGACGAGTTCGTTGATCAGCGGGTTGCCCAGGCGGCTGACCTGGACGTCCTGCACCGGCGTGCGCCGCCTCGCGGCGGCCCTGCCGGTCACGCTGTTGAGGCCGTTGACCTGGATGCGTGGCCGCTCGGTGCTCGACCACACGCCGACGACGGCGTTGCTCGCGGTCGGTCCGGAGACGGACCTCCCGTTGCGGGTGACGGCGGACTTGGGCACCTGCAGGACGATCGAGTGGACGTTGTAGCCCGCCAGGTCGTCCTTGCCGCCGCCCACGTTCCCGGTCCCGCTCCGGAGATGGATCGAGTCGAACGTGGCGCCCAGGTCGACGAAGAACGGATCGTCGCGCTGGCCGACGAAGACCTTCCCACCGCCGGGCAGGCTGCGGATCGCCTGGTTCCCCACGGCGTCGTAGTTGGGGAAGTTCTTCGAGCCCGTGTTGTTCGGGCCGACCGGGAGGTTGCGCGCGATCACCCTCGACGTGCGCAGCTTCCCGTTGGGTCGGTAGTCCTCGCGGGTGACCTGGTAGCGCTGGATGACCTGCAGCTTGGGATCGGAGATCCCGCTCACGCCGGGCAGCGCGTAGATCCCGGAGTTCTTGTTCCGGTAGACCGTCCGGAAGTTGAACTTGTAGCGGACGTCGTAGCGCCCGTCGCCGGTGTTGTCGACGTTGAGGTAGTAATCCGCGCGGTCATCGAACCGGTAGAAGTTCGGACCACCGGCCGGGTCCTCGAAGGGGATCCAGTTCCCCACGAGAGTCAGGCTGTTGGGGGCGTCGTTCGCCACGAAGGCGTAGACATCCGTGTCGTCGGCGCTGGGATCGAGCATCGTGCCCGGGGCCTCGCGGTGGCTGGAGCCGAAGCTCAGCGAAACCGCGATGGCACCCGCCGCGAGCGCGGCGAGCAGCGCCAGAAAGCGAACGCCGGTCAGGCGTCTTGAGATCCGCATCGTCACTCCTTGCTGGGGTTGACTGGCATTGCGTGTGGCTGCGCGCGATGCCGCCGGTGCGGATCACTCTGGCGTGGTTAAAAAGTCCTGCAAACAGGCCCTATTTGCGAGCGAAGTGCAGGTGCGAGTCGCTTGCGGTTAGGCCGAGTTGTCAGTTGTCAGTTGTCAGAAGGGGAGCGCGACGACCTCGGCCGTCGTGTCGCTCTCGCCAACTGCCACCGTGGCGCCGGGTTCGGCCTCGCGGCGCACGAGCGCGAGCGCGATCGGGCCGTGGCGTGGCGAGACGACGGCCGTGCCGATCGTTCCCACGACCCGCTCGCCGAAGCGCAGCTCGTCGCCGTGGGCCGCGGGAGCCGACAGGCGCAGGCCGCGCAGGTGCCGGTTGGGCTTGCCCTTGTAGTGCAGGCGGGCCACCGTCTCCTGGCCGACGTAGCAACCCTTCGTGAAGGACACGGCCCGGTCGTTGAGGCCCGCCTCCTGGGGGATGACCGTGTCGTCGAGGTCGATGCCGTAGCGCGGGCGCCCGGCCTCCACGCGCAGCACCTCGGCCGCGGCCTCGTCCACGTCCACGGCACCGCGACCTTGCAGGCCGGCCGCGAGCGCGTCGGTGTCGGCGGCGTCGCAGATCAGATCGATGCCCGCGTCGGTGGCGACGAGGCGCACTGGGGTCCCATCGAGCTCGCCGGGCGCGCTGGCGTGCTCGTCCTCCGGAAGGCTCTCGGCGCCGGCGACGGCGCGGGCCTCGGGGCCGATCAGCGACAGCAGTCCGCGCTCGACCGTGCGCTTGTGCAGCTCGACGTCGTAGCCGATCCGGTAACGCCGGATCATGTTGAACAGCTCCTGCAGCGCGGAGCGCTCGGTGTCCAGGAACAGCTCGTCGCCGAGGTCGAGCACGCGCAGGTCGCCCAGCATCTTGCCCTTGGGGGACAGGAAGGCCGCGTAGGCGCCCTGCCCCGAATTCAGCGCCTCGACCGCGTTCGTCACCTGGCCCTCGAGGAACTCCTTCGCGCCGGCACCCGTGAGCGCCAGCTTGCCCCGCTCCGAGCGGTCGAGCAGTCCGCAGGCCTCGGTGAGCACGCGGTAGTCCACGACGGTGCGGTCGGTGGCGGCCACGCCTCGACTATAGCCCGCTGTCTCCGGGGATGACCCGGCTGCCACAACTGTGTTTTAGGTATGCCATAATCGTCGTCGACATGTCGGCTAAACCCCTTCATCACGAAGCATCCTCGGCCGTCGAGGACTACGCAAAGGCGATCTACGCGCTCCAGCGGCGCGGCCAGGGCCCCGTCTCGACCAATGCGCTGGCCGAACGGCTCGGCGTCACTCCGGCCTCGGCCTCGGGCATGGTCAAGCGACTCGACGAGATGGGCCTCGTCAGCCACGAGCCCTACCGGGGCGTCCAGCTGACGCCGGACGGCCTCCGCCTGGCGCTCGAGGTCATCCGCCACCATCGGCTGCTCGAGCTGTACCTCGCCGAGCAGCTCGACGTCCCCTGGGACCGTGTCCACGAGGAGGCCGAGGTGCTCGAGCACGTTCTGTCCGAGGAGCTCGAGGAGCTGATCGCGGCCAAGCTCGGTCACCCCACGCGCGACCCGCACGGGGACCCGATCCCCACGCCCGACCTGCAGATCGTCGAGCCGGACACCGTCGCCCTGGACGCGCTCGAGACCGGCGCGCGCGGGACGTTCGTGCGCGTCTCGGACTCCGATCCCGAGATGCTCCGCTACCTGGCCGGGCGCGGCATCGCACCGGGAGATCGGTTCGCGATCGTGGATCGCCAGCCCTTCGGCGGCCCGCTGTTCGCCCGCTTCGGCGACGACGTGCACGTGCTCGGCGGCGCGCTGGCGCGCGCCATGCGCGTGGAGGTCTTCTCCTGACGCCTCCACCACCGCCCCCGCCCCCGGTCGACACGGCCCCGGGCGCCATCGCTCTGCCGCCCCGGGCGCCGAGCGTGCTCGAGGGCATCCGCGCGCGCGGGCGGATCCGGGGGATGCTGCCGCTCCTCGGCCCCGCCTTCGTGGCCGCCATCGCATACGTGGACCCGGGCAACTTCGCCACCAACATTGCCGGTGGCTCGAAGTTCGGCTACCTGCTGCTGTGGGTGATCCTCGCCGCCAACCTCATGGCGATGCTGATCCAGAACCTGTCGGGCAAGGTCGGGATCGCGACGGGTCGCAACCTCCCGGAGCTGTGCCGCGAGCACTTCCGGCGGCCGGTGACCTGGGGCCTCTGGGTCCAGGCCGAGCTGATCGCGATGGCGACCGACATGGCCGAGTTCATCGGTGCCGCCATCGCGCTGAACCTGCTGTTCGGTGTGCCGCTGTTCGCGGCCGGGGTCATCACGGCGATCGTCGCCTTCGGCATCCTCGGCCTCCAGAGCCGGGGTTACCGGCGCTTCGAGATGGTGATCATCGGGCTGCTCGGCGTCATCCTGCTCGGCTTCCTCTACGACACGCTGCGCATCGGCGCCGACGCCGGCCAGGTCGCCCAGGGGTTCATCCCGTCCTTCTCGGGCACGGAGTCGATCCTGCTCGCCACCGGCATCCTGGGCGCGACGGTCATGCCGCACGTGATCTACCTGCACTCGGCGCTGACGCAGGACCGCATTCCGACGCGGGACGACGGCGAGCGCCGCCGCCTGCTGCGGTTCCAGCGCATGGACGTGGTGATCGCCATGGGCATCGCCGGGGCGATCAACCTGTCGATGCTGATCATCGCGGCGTCCCTGTTCCACGGGTCGGGGCTGACCAACGTCGACTCGATCGAGAGCGCCTACAAGGGCTTCGGCGACCTGGTCGGCGGCGAGGCGGCTTTGGCCTTCGCGCTCGCGCTGCTGGCGTCGGGGCTCGCGTCGTCGAGCGTGGGCACACAGGCCGGTCAGGTCGTCATGCAGGGCTTCATCCACCGCACGATCCCGGTCGTGCTGCGCCGGCTCGTGACGATGACGCCGGCGCTGATCGTGCTTGCGATCGGCCTGAACCCGTCCCGCGCGCTCGTCCTCAGCCAGGTGGTGCTGTCCTTCGGCATCCCGTTCGCCCTCGTGCCGCTCGTGATGCTCACGCGACGGCGCGACGTGATGGGCCCGCTGGTGAACCGCGCCGTGACGACGGTCGCCGCGAGTGTCGTCGCCGCGCTCATCATCGCCCTGAACGGCTTCCTCCTGTACGACCAGCTGCTGAGCTAGTGCCGCGCTCTTTCTGGATCCCGGCTACGCCGCGTACGCGCGACCCTCGAGCAGGGCGATGACCGGCACCAGCGGCCTGGGCAGCCCGCCCTGCGGGAAGCGCAGGGTGCGGCCGGACACCGACAACGTGTACTCGTAGCCGTCGGCGGGCGGGGGCGACCCGTTCGAGCGCAGGTGGGCGAGGTCCGCGTCGCGCAGCGCGCGGCGCAGTCGGGCGAGCCGGTCGGGGGCGAGCGTGAACGGGGCGCTCGGGAGGCGTGGGTCCGAGCTCGTGCGGGTGCCGCGCCCGTCCTCGCGAACCGTGATCGACACCTCGGTGTGCGTCACGCCGCCGCGGCGCTCGTAGCGCACGAGCACGCCGTTCTCGGGCGTCGTCGTTGGCCCCGACCCGCCGCCGCAGCCCGCGGCGGCGAGCACGAGGAGCGGGAGCACGATCGCGAGCCGCACACCACCGCCGAGCTCTCCGGGCCGGCCCGTCATGGCCGGTAGGCTTCGGCGCGATGGGCCTGGCCGACCAGTTCCAGGAGATCGTGGACTCGCTCCCCGACGACTGGACCGACCTCGAGGTGGACCTGCGCGTGCGGCAGGAGCGCCGTTACGTCGAGGCCGCGCTCTACCTCGTCACCTGCAACGCACAGCCCTACTCGCACGCCGACTGGCACTGGCGGCTGCTGGTCGCCCACCGCTTCGGCCACGCCGCTTCCGCCCCCACCGTGCACGGCAGCCTCGCGCTGCTCGACAACGCGGGGATCGCCGGCGAGATGGCGGTGCGCGAGGTTCGCAGCGGCCGCACCGAGGTCACCCCGATGTGGGGACGCCCCGAATCGGTGCGCGAGCAGTTCCGCAAGCTCCGGGCGCAGTAGCGGCACGGCAATGGCCCGCATCGTCGCGCTGGTCCCCGACCTCATGTTCGGGTCACGCGTGCTGTCGATGCTCGAGGCTGCCGGCCACGAGGTCACGCTGACCGGCGCAGAGGACGACGCTCGCACCGAGGCCGAGTTCGCCGATCTGCTCGTCGTGGACCTCACGACCGACACGGTGGACGGCGTGATGCTGGTGGACTCGATGCGCGCCGGCGGCGAGCTGCAGGGCATCCGCACGCTGGCTTTCTACTCCCACGTCGAGGCCGACACCCGCGCGAGGGCCCAGGAGGCGGGGTTCGACGAGGTGGTGCCCCGCTCGCGGATGGCGCGCGAGGGCGCGGCCCTCGTGGAACGGCTACTGGCCTGAGCCGCCGCCGCCGTCGGTCTCGGTCCGCACGGCGAGCCGGATCCCGCGGCCCGTCGCGCGCTTGGCCAGGACCGGCGTGACGAAGGCGAAGGCGACCTCGACCGCCATCTGCACGAGCCGCACCGCGACCGCAACCGCGATCGCGACGGTGAAGGGCAGCGCGGGCGCGAGCGCGGCGGCCAGCGCCGTCTCGCGGGCGCCGAGGCCGCCCGGCAGGATGAAGGCGACCAGCGAGGCGGCAAAGCCGACCGAGTAGGCGGCCACGCAGGTTGCGATGTGGCTGTCCGGGATCGCGTGCATGGCATGGGCCAGGGCGTACGTGCCGAAACCCGCGATCAGCATCGTGAGGGCGTAGAGAAAGAGAAACTCGAGCACGCGCGCGCGTGAGAGCGACAGCGGCAGCGGCTCCCGACCCAGCCGGTGGAATGCGTAGTCGGCGATGCGGTGGAACACGCGCGGGTCGAGCGCCACCACCCCGATGAGCGGAACCACCAGCGCGGCGAAGCGCCACGGCTCGTCCTGGAGCGCGGGGAGCTCGAGCAGGAAGTACACGCCGACCGTCACCGCCGCGGTGAACGTAAGCCCCATCTCGTAGACGAAGGAGACGAGGGACACGCGCATGGGCGCGCCCTCGCGCTCGGCGAGCGCCATGCGGCTCACGGCCATCATCACGCTGGTGGGCACGTAGCGCCCGAGCAGTGTCATGCACCAGATCGCCCGCCCACGGCTGGCCTGCAGCGGAGAGCCGAGCGCGTGCATCATCGACACCCACAGCTGCGCCTGGAAGAACTCGAAGACCGCAAACGCCGCGACCGATATCACGAGCCAGGCGGGCTTGAACTGCCAGTCGAACGAGGGCAGCTTCGACCACTGCGTGGCGACGGCGGCGCCGAGCGAGGCGAGGATGATCGCGGGCACGCCGATCCCCACCGCGATCCGCAGGCCGCGATGTGCCGGCTGGAGCGAGGCGACTGACGCCCCGGCCGAGCCGACGCGGTGCAGGAAGGGTGTGGGGTCCTCGCTCGCCATACCGGTCACCAGGGGCTCTTGGCGGTCACCTGGAGGGTAAGTGCCGCCGTCACCTGAACCGCCAGCCACCCCTGGCGGCCGCGCACGCTCTGCGACGCGGCGCCCGCGGCCAACAGGAGCCATGGCGCGAACGGGAGCCATATCCGCTCGGTCTCTCCGCGGGCGTATCCCGAGAGGTCGGCGAGGAGCAGGCCGGCGAGCGCGGCGCCGCACAGCACCCACGCGCCGTGCCGGCGCAGCCGCGCCAGCCCGACTGCGACCGCCGGCCCGACGACGAGCGCGAAGGCGGCCGGACTGGCCACGAGGAACTCGAGGTAGGGCCGATGCTCGAACACGCCGGCCAGCTGGAGCTGACGGGCGGTCTGCAGACCGTCGAACCAGGAGAAGCCGCGAGCGTAGAAGGCGAGAAACACCGCGACCACCCCCGCGGCGGCGAGCACCAGCCCGCGCCAGGCGCGGCGGTACACCGCGATCGCCAGCACGATCAGGCCCAGCGGCACGACGCCGTAGGTCGT
>JAWVFS010000202.1:0-17969 GCA_033855795.1 Solirubrobacteraceae bacterium
CGCAGGTCCCGAGCCGCCGCGCGCGCCGCGGCGGCGGCAGCCGCCGCTGTGCGCTGGTCCGCCTGGCCGACCACGGAGGCGGCGAAGTCGACGACGCGCACCGTGCCCCCCTCCTGGTCGGCGGCGACGAGCACCGACCCGCCGCCGGCGCGCTGAAGTCCGGCGGTGAGCGAGCGCAGCTGACCCGGCGAGGCGACGTTCTCGCGGAACAGGATCGCCCCGCCGGCGGCGCCGTCGCGGAGGATGTTCCCGACGTAGCCCGGGGCGGTCGTACCGTGGAACGAGAGGATCAGGAGCTGGCCGACCTGCCGGCGCAGCGACAGACCCCCCGGCGCCGCGGGCTTGGCCGCGCGGTGGGCCGGCGCGGTCGCCCCTCCGCCGCCCGAGTCCCCCGAGCCGCCGCAGCCAGTCACGGCCGCGGCGGCCAGCGCCGCGGCGGCGACCCCCGAGCCGGACCTCACCCGGCGGCCAGCGCGCGCGCGCGTTCGGCGAGGTGGACCACGCCGAGGCGCTCGAACGCGGCACGGGCGTCCTCGAGCGCGGCGGCGGACGCCTCCGGGTCGACGTCGCGCAGCACGTGTCCGGCCAGCAGCTCACAGCGGGCGGCGTCGAGCACCCGCCCGAGCGACGTCCACCGCTCGGCCGCCTCGCGCAGCTTGGCGACGCCCGCCGCGCCCGGAGTGGTGGCGCCCTGGGCCTCCAGCCCGGCAGCCTCGCCGAGCGGGTAGGGCACTCGCTCGGCCAGCTCCGCCGCCTGGTCGGCTGCCTCACGGGCCGCTTCGAGATCGCCGTCGGCAGCGAGGACGACGGCCCGCGCGGACGCCGCCTGGATCTGCTGCGCGATCAGCCCCGCACGCTCGCACACCTCCAGAGCCCGGTCGAGGGCTGCGGCCGCCGCCGTGTAGTCCTCCCGGTCGCGGAGGGTGACGGCGAGACCGAACAGCGCGGAGAACGCCACCTCCGACCAACCGACCTGCTCGGCGAGCTCGTGCGCGCGGCCGAAACGCTGCTCGGCGGCCTGCCAGTCCCCCTCCCGCCAGGCCAGCCAGCCGCGCATCGCCATCGGGAGGCACAGCTTGCCCACCAGCCCCTCGCGCTCGGCCAGCTCGGCGCTGGCGTCGCTGGATGCCTGCACGGCGTCCCAGTCCGCCCGGTAGGAGGCGATCTGGGCCCGGGCCGCCAGCAGCTCGACGCGCGCCGGGACGTCGCCAACCTCCTCGGCCAGGGCGAGCGCGTCTGCGTACGCACGTTCCGCGCCGGCATCGTCGGCCTCGAAGACCTCGAGATGGTGGCCGAGGGCCAGCAGCGCGAGGATCGTCTCCGACTGGTCGAGACCGCGCGCGAGCTCGACCGAGCGCTCGAGGTTCTCGCGCGCCTTGGCCATGTCGCCGATGCGTCCGAACACGCGGCCGAAGATGCCGTGCGCGCGGCTCGCCGCGCGCGTCTCCCCGAGGCGCTCGGCCAGCCGCAGGGACTTCTCGGCCGCATAGATCGCGAGCATGTTGTCGCCGGTCTGCATGTAGAGCGACGCGGCCTCCTGGTAGAGGCGCACGAGCTCGAGCGACGGCTCGCCGTCCTTGAGCAGGTTGATGCCCTGCTGGTGGTGCTCGATCGCCGGCTTGCGCTCGCCGCGATGCCAGAGGGCCGCGCCCACCTTCCTGTGCAGGCCGGCGACGCGCTCGAGGTCCTCGGCGCTGCGATGGAACTCGAGGCATTCCTCCCACACCTCGATCGCCGCGTCGACGCGCCCGAGCCGCAGCGCCACGTCCCCCTCCTTCTCGCCGATGCGGGCGCGCGCCGCCTCATCGGCCTCGCTCAGCTCGCGCGCCGCGCGGTAGTGGGCAACGGCCTCGCGGTTGGAGTAGAAGGACGCGGCGGCGTCGCCGGCGGCCTCGAGGAAGTGGAGCGCGCGCTCGTCGATCGGCTCGCGCTCGGCCGGGTCGAGCCGCGCCTCGGAGGCCAGCGCCGCGGCGCGGCCGTAGTGCTCGGCGAGCAGCGCCACCACCTCGTCGGAGCGCTCGCCGGCGCGGTCCTCGATGAAGCCGCCGACCTGGAAGTGCTTGCGGGCGCGGACCGCCTTGGGGAGCATCCCGTAGGCCACGTCGCGGATCAGCACGTGCTTGAACGCCAGCTCGGGCTCCCCGGCCAGTCGGGCGCCCTCCCCGGGCACGACGATGTCCTTCTCCTGCAGCGCGTTGAGGCCGGCGTCGAGGTCGCCGCCCTCCTCCTCGGCGACCGTGGCGAGCGACCCCTCCCAGAATGTGCGCCCGACGACGGCGGCCTGCTGGACGAGGCGCCGCTCGAACGGCTCGAGCGAGTCCAGCCGGGCGGCCAACAGGGCCTGGACCGTGTCCGGCAGCCCCTCGGCGTCGCCAGCGCCCGCCTCGCTCGTCAGCCGCACCATCTCCTCGGCAAACAGCGGGTTGCCGCCGGCGCGCTCCGCCATCCCCTCGACCAGGTCCTCGGACGCCGGGCCGGGGAGCAGCGCGCCGATGAGGTCGCGCGTGTCGTCGGTGGAGAGCGGCTCGAGGAAGATCGAGGTCGCGCTGCGCCGCCCGCCACCCCAGCTCTGGCGGCGCTCGAGCAGCTCGTCGCGTGCGAGACAGAGGACGAGCACCGGCGCCCGCACCCACTGCGCGAGGTACTCGATCAGGTCGAGCATGCCGTGGTCCGCCCAGTGAATGTCCTCGAAGGCCAGCACGAGCGGGCTGCGCCGGCCCATCGCCTCGATGCCGAAGCGCACGGCGGAGAAGAACGATTCGCGCATGCGTGCCGGGTCCAGCGCCTCGGCGGCCCCCGGTTCGAGCGGGACCTCGATCCCCAGCAACCGCCCGATCAGCGCCGAGCGACGGTCGCGCGCCTCGGGGTGGACGTCCTCGCTCTCGCCCAGCAGGTTGCCGATACCCGTCCGCAGCTTGTCCCAGGCCGCCTCGGAGGAGTCGCCGTCCACGATCGCGAATTCGGCGCGCACGACCTCCCCGAGCGCCCAGTAGACGATGCTCGAGCCGTACGGGAGGCAGCGCCCCTGGCGGAAGGTCGGAACGGGGTCGGTCCCGGCCAGGGCGAGCTCGTACTCGCGCAGCAGGCGCGACTTGCCCACGCCGGCCTGGCCGATGAGGGTGACCAGGTGCGGCCGGCCCTCTCGCACCACGCGCCCGTAGATGGATTGCAGCAGGGCCAGCTCGTCGTCGCGGCCCACCAGCGGCGCCTCGCGCGCGGGCAGCGCCCGTCGCGACGGCGCCGCCGCCAGCGCGCCGGTCGCCTCCCACGCCGCGACCGGCTGGGCCTGGCCCTTGCGCGGCAGGGGTTCGAGCTCCTCGGAGGGGTCCGCCTGGCGCGTCGCGCGGTACGTGCGGGCGCCGACGGTCACCGAGCCGGGCTGAGCCGCCGCCTGGAGGCGCGCGGCCACATTCACCGTGTCGCCGATCACCGTGTAGCTCTCCCCGACGGCGCCGGCTATGACCTCGCCCGTGTTCACGCCCACGCGCAGGGCGAGCGAGACGTCGTAGGGCCCGGCGATGTCGAGGTTGATCCCCTCCATCGCAGCCTGCATCCCCAGGCCGGCGCGCACGGCGCGCTCGGCGTCGTCCTCGTGCGCCACCGGCGCCCCGAAGATGGCCATCACGTTGTCCCCGATGTACTTGTCGACGGTGCCGCCGTAGCGGTCGACCTCGTCGCCCAGCCGGCGCAGGCAGCGGTCGATCAGGCCCTTCACGTCCTCGGGGTCCATGCGCTCGGACATGGCCGTATACCCGGACACGTCGGCGAACAGGACCGTGACCTGGCGGCGCTCCTCGCTCAGCAACGGCGGTCGAGGAGGGGCCGGGGCGGTCGGACCCGGCGCGGCGCCCGGCGCCGTGACGCTCTCGAGCGCCGCGCCGCAGTTCATGCAGAAGCGCGCCTCCGCGGGCGCCGCCTCACCGCAGTTGGGGCAGGCCCGGGGCAGCGCCGTGCCGCAGGCCATGCAGAACCGGGCGGTGGCCGGATTCTCGGTCGCGCAGCTCGGGCAGACGTTCCCCGGCATCCCGAATCACGATAGCGGGCCGCCTTGCAGGCTCCTAGGCCAGCCAGCGCCGCGGGGCGTCGATCATCATCGCGTCGATCTGCTCGTCGGTCACCCCGGACTCCTTGAGCGTGGGGATGATCTCGTCGAGCACGAGCGTGAAGCTCCACTTCGGCAGCATCTGCGTGACCATCTCGGCCGGGAACCAGTCCAGGGTCGAGACATAGTCCTGGGAGAGCATCATCTTCTCGGCGTGACCGCGCTTGCACAGCTCGATCACGGTCGCGTTGCGCGGCTCGATCGGGAGGAAGAGATCGATCCCGTAGCGGTCCATGCCGATGTAGCAGCCGCGCCCGAGCAGCTCCTCGATGTACTCGAGGTCGTCCGTGTCGCCGGTGTGGGCGATCACGACGGTCGCCGGATCCACGCCCTCCTCGTCGAACACGTCCATCTGCTTCAGCCCGGTGCCGCTGGACGGATGCGAGTGCGACATGATCGGCCGCCCGGTGCGCTTGCTCGCGCGCGCGCACGCGCGAAGCACCTTGTCGACGTCCTCGGTGATCCCCGGCTCGTCGACGGCGGACTTGGGGAAGGCGGCCTTGACGTCGGTGCCCTGGATCCCCTGCTCGATGTCGTGCACAAAGGCCTCGACGAGCTCGTCGATCTCGCGGTTGGCGAAATACTGGGGCAGGAACGTGTAGCGCGCGCCGTAGATCCCGGTGCACACGACGAACTGGAGTCCCGTGGCCTCGGCCACCTGCTTGATGAGCCCGACGTCGCGGCCGAGGTCCATGCATGTCGGCTCGACGACGGTCTTCACCCCGCGGTCCGCGACCTCCTTGAACTGGCTTATCGCCCGGTCGAGCTCCGCCTGCTCGTCGTAGAGGTGCGGGAAGTTGGCCCGCACGGCCTCGGAGGTGGAGCGGATGTGCTCGTGCGGCAGCGTGAGCCCCAGGTCCTCCTCCTCGACGGGGCCGGAGACGGTCTCGATCGTGGCCATGGGTGGACTCCTCTCTCGGGGACGGACGGGCGGCGGCGATCGTACGCGCTACTTGCGGATCTCGTCCACCCGCCAGCGCCCACCGACACGAACGAAGCGCCAGGTCTCATGCGTGCTCCCCTCATCGATTCGCGCGGTCGCGGTGTCGCCGGCGATCGCGAGGGACGAGACCTCGAGATGGGCCTGGCGCCGGCCCGACTCGACGTCGTCCACGAACGCGACGCAGGACCTGCCCGCACCGCGCGCGACGAGCGCCGCCCAGCGCTCGGTGAACAGCTCGTCGCACACGCGCGCGCCGTCGTTGTCGCCCAGCCCCGACTCGACGTCGTCGACCACCTGCGCCACCCGCCTGCGCTCGCCGCTGAAGCGCCTCGCGTTGCCGCGGTCGAAGGAACCGGTCGCCGCGAGCACGACCACGGTCGCGATCAGTCCCAGCCACACGCAGCCGAGCACGATCCCCGCCGTGGCGAGCCCAAGCCCCCCCTGTCGGCCGCCCGATCGCCTGATCTGCCCGCGGCCCACGAGCCCGAAGACGATCGCCAGCAGCGATCCGCCGAGGATCCCGAGCACGAGCGAGGCGATCGCCCAGCCGTTGGTGCTCGTCTGCTGCCGCGGAAGCGCCGGCGCGGGGACCGCCATGTCGATGTGCCCGGTCCACTGCCGCCCGTCCCAATAGCGCCGCACCGCCCGCCGCCAGGGGTCCGGATACCAGCCCGGCGGGGTCGGCGGTGGCGGCGCATCGCTGGCCATCAGGCCGGCGAGTATCCCGCAGTCAGGGGCGGACTTGGACGGGAAGCGAGGGCGACACCGCCGCCCGGTGCGCGCCGTCGCCCGCGTAGAACGCACGGAAGGTGGCGCCACGCGCGAGCGGCAGGGTCGCCGACCACGTGCCGTCGGCTCCCGTGGGGACGTTCGCCACCGTCACGAAGGTGGTGCCGCGGAGCAGCTGAATCGCCAGCTGGGCGCCGGGCACGGGCGTCCGCGCGGCGCCTGCCAGGCGCCCGAACAGGACGAGGGGCTGGCCGCCACGCACAGGGTTGCGGGCGGCGGTGATCCCGAGGCTGGTCAGCGGTGCGGCAAACCCCGCCACCTGACGGCGCAGGCTCGGCAGCTCGGCGTACAGCGCGGAGCCGGGACAGTCGGTCGAATTGGCGTCGCGGTGGCCGGAGATGAGATTGAGGTGCAGGACGGTTCCCTTCGGCTTCCCGTTGAGGTCCGGCTCCGTGGTTACGAGCCTGACCCGGCCCGTCGCCGGCACGCCGTGCAGCGTGAGCTTCCAGGCGAGGACGCGGGCGAGCGCGCCCATGCCGGCGCGCGTCTGGGAGGTGTTCACGAAGGTGCCGATGTTCGCGACGCCCGTCGAGACGAGGTTGAAGCCCTTGACCTGCGCGCCGACCACGGGGCGGTCGATCCCGCCGGCGCGGCCCTCGAAGATCTGGCCGTAGCGGTCGACGAGGAAGTTGTAGCCGATGTCGCCCCACCCCCGGGTGTCGCGGTGGAAACGGCAGATGGCCAGCACGATGGCCGCCGACTGGCCGCGCCCGTAGCCGTTGAGGTTGTCGGTGTGGTGGACGAACGCGAGCTTGACGGTGCCGTAGCTGGGTGCGCCGCGCGGCCGGCACTGGCTGCCCGCCCAGGCGCTGCGCGGGATGATCCGCGGCTGGCCGCCGACCGGAGTGGTGCCGGCATCGGCCGCGCCGGGCGCGAGCGCGACGAAGGCGGTATGCACCGCGTCGAGCACCCGCGTGCGCAGGCGGTCCGCCGCGGTTGCGGTGCCGGTCGAATTGACGAAGTCGACGTGTACACCGCTGACCGACGGCGGCACGCGCAGCTGCAACGCGTCGGCGCCGCCGACCCAGATCGGCTCGGTACCGTGAACGGGAGCGCCGTGATCGGGCACGTCGACCGCGTGGTCGCCGACGTCCCACCGCGTCCAGCGTCCGTTCGCCAGCCGGGCGCGGACCTCGACGCGCGCGTTCACCGGGCCGTGCCAGGTGAGGCCGAACAGGTCGAAGCGCTTGGCGGCACGTAGGACCGGGGTGGTCACCGGGCCGGCGGCGCTCTGCGCGCCCGGTCCGGCCGTGTGCGGCGGAGACACGGCCGGGACGCGCATGCCGAACTCGACCACGCGCGGGACGTACTGGTTCACCGACAGCGCGGGCGCGGCGGCCCACACCGCGGCGGCGGTGCAGGCAAGCGCGACGGCGAGGACGATCCGGCAGCCGGGCCTCATGGTTGGTCCTCACGCCCGGGATCGCCGAGCAGGTCGTCCATCCAGCGCGGGCGCCGGTCGCGGCCCGCTGCCCGCGCGGCGCTGATCGCATCGCGCAACTCCCCCTCGGCGAGGCTCGACGGCTCGGACGGGTCCGGCCTGCCGGCGCGGACGCCCGCCAGCTCGCGACGCAACTCGCGCTCGCGCAGGGCCCAGCTCGCCACCTCCGCCTCGAGAGCGCGCACACGCCAAGCCAGCTCGGCGAGCAGGTCGCCGAGTTCGGAGGCCAGGCGCTCGGCCTGCTCGAGATGGTCGTCGCCGCGCGGTCCCGTGAGGGCCCACTGTGACGATCTCCGGTTAAAGCTGCATAAGAGGGGGTTCCGCCCGCGGCTAGCGCAGCGCGGCGAGTCGCCGGCCCTGTCGGTGGCCGGCGCCGACAGCACGCTCGCGCAGCTTCGGGTCCATCAGGCGGTCACCCATCGCCGCCGCCGCATCGTCGTCGGGGCCGATGATGCGCACTTCCGCGCCTCGGCGTCGCAGGGCCGCGACCTCCAGCGCCGTCGTCGAACGCCAGGCGAGCCGTAGCGCCCGCGCCGCAGACGCTCCACGGGCACCGATGCGGGCCGTCGGCACGAGACACAGCACGCGGTCCCCGCGCCGCACGGGTGCGACGTCGAGATTGGTCGGGCTCCAGACGCCGCCGTCGACATAGGTCCGCCCGCCGATCATCACCGGCTGCATCACCGACGGCACCGCGCACGACGCCACGACGGCGTCAGCGACCGCCGCCTCCGGCCCGTCGGGGCTGCCGAAGACGACCCGCTTCCCACTGGCGCGATCAACCGCCACCACGCGCAGTCGGCCGTCAAAGCGCGCGCCGAGCTGCTCGATTCTCGCCCGCAGATCGTCGAGTGCGATGCTTCCCGTGGGGGTTCGGGACAGCAGAGCCGCTCGTGCCAACGCTCCACCCGGCGCCGCCGCCGCCAGCAGGAACGGCGCCAGCGGGAGCGTGGCGGCCAGGCTCGCCCGGCCCGCCCCGCGCAGCCAGCCGGCGGCGAGCCCGCGCTCGACGGCCTCGCGTTCGGGGTCCGTCTCGGTGCGGGCCGCCACGGCCGGAGGCGAATGCCCCGCGGCCAGGTAGGCGGCGACGATCGAGCCCGCCGATGTGCCGACGAACGCCCGGCACCCGCGGAAGTCGATTCCACTCGACGCCGTGATCCCGGCCAGAATCCCGCTCAGCCAGGCTTCCCCGAGCACGCCGCCCACGCCGAGCACGAGCACATCGGGTCGCTCGATCGGCGCGTTCACGTCGTGCCGGTTGGAGAGCGAGGTTCAGCCGTCGGACGGCTTGACTTCGCGAACACTGAACCCGCTGAACCCGTCGGCACCAAGCGCTTCGGCAACCTTGACGCTCGCCTGGTCCGGGTCCTCGGCCTCGAGCTCGACCGTGAAGCCGGGCAGGCTCGACTGGCTGGGACCGCTGCCGCCGTGATGCTCGGCTCGGACCGCGATCGAAGCGCTGGAGAGTACGGACCGCTTCTGCGGCGTGAGCATGCCGTCCACGCTGACCAGCCATCCCCGCATTACGGCGGACGCTACCTCAGAGCAACCGACCGCGTCGAGGTCGTTGCGCAGCCCTCGCCAAACGGTACGGAAAGGAGTACGGTGGGTGATAGGTCCCTCGTCGGGTTTAGTCGTTCCCTTCGTCCCGCCCCGTGGCCCATCCTAGAAGGGGACGAGATCGAGAGGCTGGCCATGCCCAGCCCGACCGAAGTGCTGACGGAAGGGACGCTGAGCGGTGCGATCTCCGATGAGATCGTCAGCCTGCTCCATCGTTACACCGGCCGCGGGCCCACCGAAGCCCGCACGTACGTGCACGAGAATCTGATCGTGTGCCTGCTGGGAGACAGCCTCACCACGGCTGAACAGAGCCTGGTCACCGGCGGCCACTACGCATCGGTGCTCGACACGCGCAGCCTGTTTCAACGCACGATGCGCGCGGACTTCACGGAAGCGGTCGAGCGGCTCAGCGGCCGCACGGTGATCGCCTTCATGAGCCAGAGCCACATCGAACCGAGCTTCGGTCTCGAGGCGTTCGTCCTGTTGCCGGTTGACGGGCCCGCGTAGTCGACGCCGGGCGCAGTCAGGCCATATCCCGCACCACCGAGAGTTTGGCCCTGGCCACCTGCTCCTGGGCTTGCGGTCCAACCGCCGACCACGCGAGCATCCACAGGGCTGCCTTCTCGTCCAACCGGAGGTCGCTCGCCTCGATCACATCCTCGACCAAGCCAAACGCCGAACCAGCGGCAATCATCGCCTCCACCACATCCTGGTGGAGGTCCAGGCCAGTATTTCCGGGGCGGGTCATGCTCGCCCCCTCTCTGGGCTTGCCGTCTGCCGGTCCCGGCAGGTCGCACTCCCATTTGTTGTACGCAGGCCTTAGCACGGTTCGGTGTCCGGGCCCAAATGGCGATCGCGCTATTTGCGGACGAAGATCGTCGCTCGGCGTCCCCCAATCGGCCGAGGCGGACGGACGGTGCCGAGCTCGCGGGCCTAGGGCCCGGTCCACGCGCCGGCGTAGCAGGGCCGGGTACCGCACACGTCCACGACGTGCCCGCCGATCCGCAGGAAGTCGGACTTCTGCTGACGCGCGGCGGCCGAGCGGCGCGGAAACTCGTGCGGGTCCTCGCCGACGCTCGGCGGCGTGTTCGTCGTCGGAGGCGGCGGCGTGCCGCAGGGCGAGTCGCCCGGCGGGCAGGGCGCCGTGCGCACGGGCCCGATGTCCCACAGCGTGATGGCGGAGCCGCTGAACGGATAGGTGGAGATCGGCGGAATGCCGAACGTGGGATCGATCTCGCTGAAGCGCCCCGGGTCGGCCCACGGTACGCGGGCGTGGGCGCCGATCGTGCGGGCCTCGACCTCGGCGGCGTAATTGCTGACCTGGTGATCGCCGAGCCCGGCGTCGAGCAGCACCTGATGAGGTGGTGTGTTGGGCAGCGGGTCGGTCGTCATGTGCTGCGCGAGGCCGTTGGGGTCGCTGTGGTCCCACATCTGCTGCATGAGCGACAGGATGAGCTGGCGCTCGAGCTCGTTGGGGTAGGACTCATAGAGCGGGTAGGCGTACTGCGGGAGCGCCGAGCCCGGGTCCGAGGGGTTGGGCTGCGGCGGCTGGCCGGTGCCGAAGTCGCTCGAGCGCTGCAGCAACAGGCTGTAGTTCATGCCCGGCACGCCGAGGACGCCGCGATCGAGGTCGGGCTCGAGCGCGATAAGCGAGCCGCCGAAGATCCCGCCCTGACTGTTGCCGTCGTAGAACAGCCGGCTCGTGTCGAGCACGCTCTTGCCCGAGGGATCCTGGAACGCTGCATTCGCGCTGAAGCCCTGGGCGTGGATCAACAATCGCCCGAGGTACATGAAGTTCACGAACGCCTGGTCGACCCGATCGACGAGCGTGGGGAAGTTCGAGAGGTCGGATTCGTCGGCCAGCGCGGTCGGCACGTCGCAGTCGGTCAGGTTGGGCGTATGGCCGGCGACGATGTCCGCCACGAGCTGGGCGGCCGCATTGGGGTTGTCGGGCGGCAGGTCGGTGCACGCCATGCCGACCCAATCGGTGGCGCAGAAGACGAAGTCGTGCTCGGCGGCCATGCTCTGCAGCTGGTCCTGGTTGACCTCGCCGCGGCTGCCGAAGAGCCCGTGCCCGTAGAGCGAGGGCCGCGCACCCCCCGACTGCATCGCCACTCGCGGGATGTTGCACGTGAACTTGGCCTGCTCGGTGTTGCCCGGGATCCACGTCGGCGGCCCGTGTGTCGAGCCCGGCGGATACAGGAAGCGCGAGCCGGTCGGGCAGCCGGGCAGGTTCAGGTAGCACGGCACGGTGAACGTCCCCTCGACCTGGCGGGCGATTCGGTTGTTCTGGTCGGGCGTGAAGTCTGTGACCTTGGTGACCTGGAACGCCGGGGCGTGACCCTGCACCTGGAGGTCGGAGAGGTTGGTGTCGCCGAGTTGTGCGTAGGCGTCGTTGCGGATGGCGAGCTGGCGCTCGGAGAGGCTGCGCCGGCTGGCAACGGTGAAATCCCAAGCCAGGTAGAGGTTCTTGCGCGCGATTCCGGCCTTGGCGAGCGTCGTGAAGATGCTCTCGAAGTGGCTGCGGCGCCCCTCGACCTGCGGGTTGGTCGTGAGGGTCCGATCGCGGTACAGCCGGAAGCCGCTCCCCGCCTCCAGGACGTTGCCCGAGGCGTCGCGGAGGCTTCGCATCGCGACGATGTACCGCGTGCCCTCCTCGAGGTTGACGGCCGGGCGGATGATCAGGTCGACGTTCGCAGGATCGCGGGGGTTCGAGTCGATCTCGGTCCAGATGAGCTGGCGCTTCCCAGTGCGCGTGTTGATGACGACCACCGGCTGATTGCGGTCGTACGTGCGCGCGAGGTCGGTGATCGGCACCGAGCCGGTCCTCTGAAAGGCCTGCGCGTTATCGAGCCCAGGGACCCGGGTCACGATCGGCGAGCCGGGACCGAAGCCGTCGTTGCGGTTGATGTCGGCCGGGTCTATGTGCTTGCCGACCCGGTTCGCCGGCATCGAGAGCAGGTTGAGGTTGACCCGGCGCCCGGTGTCCGTCGTGGAGTCGGCGGTCGTGAAGTAGTCGTTCGGGAACGGCTGCAGGCAGACCGCCGGGTCGATGAAGTCGCAGCGGTCCCCGTCCGGGGTGGGGTAGTCGATCGGTCTGGCCTGTCCCGGCGCCGCCGTGCTCGCCATTCCGAGCACGCACACGACCCCCACGAATGCCCGCCTCCCGCGCCGCATCGCACAGGAGACTAGAGCGCCGGTTGTGCCGGTGCGCCACCAACCACGAGCCGCAGAGCCTGACCTTCCGGGCTCCGTTTGGCGTAGGGTCGGCACGTGACAGGGCGTCGAGGGTTGATGATCGGCGGGGCCAGGGTCGTGCTTGCCGGAGTGGCCCTGGCGGTGCTGGGATCGGGGTGCGGGACCGCGCAGAAGAGCGCCGGGGCGACGCAGACGACCGCCGGGACGACGCAGACGACCGCCGGGACCGCGCAGGCGACCGCCTACGTGTACTGGGCCAACGACAACGGCAACACGATCGGGCGGGCGAACCTCGACGGATCAGGCGCCAACCAGGCCTTCATCACCGGCGCGAACGCGCCGGAGGGGGTGGCGGTCGACGGCCGGCACGTCTACTGGGCCAACCAGGGCGGGACCACGATCGGGCGCGCGAACCTCGACGGGTCAGGCGCCAACCAGAGCTTCATCACCGGCGCGAACTCACCGGAGGGGGTGGCGGTCGACGGCCGGCACATCTACTGGGCCGACTTCGGCAACGACACGATCGGGCGGGCGAACCTCGACGGGTCGGGGGCCAACCAGCGCTTCATCAAGGCGTTCCCAGCGGGCAGCGGCCCGATGGGCGTGGCGGTCGATGCCCGACACGTGTACTGGGCTCCCAACGACTACCCCGCCACGATCGGGCGGGCGAACCTCGACGGATCAGGCGCCAACCAGCGCTTCATCCGGGGCGCGGGAACCCCATGGGGGGTGGCGGTCGACCGGCGCCACGTCTACTGGACCAATCGATTCAACGACACGATCGGGCGGGCGAACCTCGACGGATCAGGCGCCAACCAGCGCTTCATCAAGGCGGGAACACACCCATGGGGGGTGGCGGTCGACGGGCAGTACGTCTACTGGGCCAACAACGACGACACGACGATCGGGCGGGCGAACCTCGACGGGTCTGGCGCCACACAGAGCTTCATCGCAGGCGCGAACGGGCCGGTCGGGGTGACCGGTGCGCGGCGCCCGGTGCGCTGAGCGGATCGGCGTGTCCGGGACAGTGGTGGCAGAGGTCGAGAGGTCGATCCCCGACGCCTTCGCCGATCAGGTCCTCCGCGATCCCGGGGCGCCCGCGTTCGCGGGGACGGCGTCGCCGCGGACGTACGCCGAGCTCGAGGCTCAGGCCAACGGGGCTGCGCACGCGGTGCTCGAGCGCTGTGGTCCCGGACCCGGGCGGATCGCGCTGCTGCTCGCCGACGACGCCCGCCTGATCGAGGCCACGCTGGGTGTGCTCAAGGCCGGCAAGACCGCGGTCGTGCTCAATCCGGGCGACCCAACCGTCCGGCTGAAGCAGATCCTCGACGATGCGCGGTCGCAACTGGTCTTGGTGGATTCCCGCCACGCGGAGCTTGCGGCCGGCGCCGGTGCCGCGGCATCGGACCTTCTGACCCTCCACGAGCACGTCGACGACTCGCCCTGCGGCGCTCCCGACGTGGAGGTCGACCCGGGCGGAATTGCTTTTTTGATCTACACGTCCGGATCGGCGGGGCGCCCAAAGGGCGTGATCCAAACGCACCGCAGCCTGCTGCACAACCTCTGGCGTCTGAGAAGCGCGCTCGGCGTGGGCCCCGGAGACCGCATGCCGTTGCTCGTGTCGTCGAGCGGTTGGGGCGGTGCCTCGACGCTCTGGAGCGCCCTTCTGAGTGGCGCGACGGTGTGCCAATTCCTAATCGCGACACGGGGGATGACCGGACTGGGGAGCTGGCTCGTCGAGCAGGAGATCACGATGGTGATGACGTTGTCGTCGGTGTTCCGCCACATGCTGCGGTCTCTCGAGGGCGAGACGGTTCCCCCGATCCGCACGGTGTTGGTGGGGGGCGAGCCGGTCATGCCGGCGGACTTCGAGGCCTGTCGCCGGGCGTTCGGCCCGCGGTGCGCGTTCGCCAGCTCGTTCGGGTCGACCGAGGCCGGCCTGCTCTCGGCGTACTGGGTGACGGGGGACGTGGACCCCGACGGCGGACCCCTTCCGGTCGGGGGGGCGGTCGAGGGAATCGAGCTGTTGCTCCTGGACGACGGCGGCCACCCGGTCGCGTCAGGCCGGACGGGCGAGATCGCGGTCCGTAACGAATACCTGACGCCCGGCTACTGGGCCGACGAGACGCTCACCGCCGCACGCTTCTCCGAGGATCGCTCGGGGCGGCTGTTTCGCACCGGAGACCTCGGGCGCTGGTCTCCCGACGGGACGCTGACGATGGTCGGGCGCGCCGACCTCCAGGTGAAGGTTCGCGGGAACCGGATCTCGCTCACCGAGGTCGAGGGGGCGATCGCCGCCCTCCCGGAAGTCACGGGCGCCACCGTGTGCGCCACGTCGTCGCCCGGCGGGGAGACCGGGCTGACGGCCTATCTGACCGCCCGGACCGGTGCGACCCTCACGGCCACGGGTCTGCGCCAGGCGCTTCGCGCGACTCTGCCCGAGCGCGAGATCCCGACGGCGTTCGTGTTCGTGGACAGCTTTCCCATGACGCCACGGGGGAAGGTGGACCGCGACCAGCTCGCCCGGATGGCGCCACCCTCACCGCCGGCGGGGGAAACAGGCGCGGCGCCGAGCGATCCGAGCGAGACCGAGGCGGTCCTCGCGGCGATCTGGTCGCGGGCGTTGGATGTCGATCGAGTCGGGCCGCACGACGACTTCTTCGCACTGGGCGGCGCGTCGCTCACCGCGGCGGTCATCGCCGCCGGCGTCCATGCCGCGTTCGGGGTGGACCTCGACCTCGGCGCGGTCGTCGACAACCCGACGGTGGCCGGGATGGCGGCCGCGGTCGAGGCCCTCCAGTCGCGGGAGGGCCACGCCGATCGGCCGCCGCTCGCGCGCGCCTCGCGCGCCGCCCCGCTGCCGATGTCGTTCGCCCAGGAACGCACCTGGCGCACCTCTCAGACGCTCGAGCAGTCGGCGGGTTACACGGACGCGACCCGGATCCGGATTCGCGGTCCGCTCGACGTGGGGCTGCTACGCCGCAGCGTCGATCACCTCGCCCGCCGCCACGAGATGCTGCGGACCACGTTCACGGAGCGCGACGGCCAGCCGATCCAGCGCGTGCATGCGCCCGAGCCGGTCGATGTGCCGCTGGTCGACCTTTCGGACACGCCGGACCCCGAGGCGCATGCGGCCGAATTGCTGGGGCAGATGGCGCGGGTGCCGTTCGACCTCCGGCGTGGGCCGCTGCTGCGCCTGCAACTGGTGCGCACGGCGCCCGACGAGCACCATCTGCTGTGGGCCGACCACCACATCATCTCCGACGCCTGGTCGTGGAGGGTGTTCTTCGACGAGCTGCGCGCCCTGTACGAGGGGTTCGAGCGGGGCAAGCCAGCCGCGCTACCCGACGAGCCTCCCTTCCAGTATGCGGACTTCGCGGCGTGGGAACGCGGCTGGCTGCGCCCTTGCACCCCGCACTATGAGAACGAGGTGGCCTGGTGGCGTGACGCGCTGCAGGATGCCCCGCCGCCGCTGCTCCTGCCGTTCGCGCGGGAAACCCCATGTCCCGAGGCCGCTCCGTCGGACGGCGTGATCTTCTGGGGGCTTGCGCCCGAGGTGTCGGGAGCGCTCGAGCGGCTGGGGCGGGACGCCGCCGCCACGTATTACATGGTCCGGCTGGCGATGCTCGCAGCCCACCTGGCGGCCGAAACCGGGAGCTATGACGTCGTGCTCGGCACCTATGCCACCGGCCGGCCGCTGGCGGAGACCCAATCGATGTTCGGGTTCTTCAGCAACGTCGTCACCCTACGGCTGCGCCTTGCCCCGGATCTGACCTTCCGTCAGGTGTTGGCGCGTGCTCGTGCGTGCGTGGTCGACACGAGCCCGCACACCGACTTTCCCTACGAGCTGCTGTGGGATGAGCTCAGCAGCGGGGGGATCGTGCCGCCCGAAATCCGCCTGATCTTCAATCCGACCGACCTGCCCGCGCCGCGGCTCTCCAACCTCGAGCTCACCATGTTGAGGCGCCGGTACGAGGCGATGCCGTGGGGGTTCACCCTCGGACTCGACCGCCGCCGCGAAGCCAGCGAGTGCGGAGTGGCGTTCGACGCGAGGATCTACGACCCCGCGGGCGTTCGCGGCTTCCTGGAGCGCTTCCAGGCCCTGGCGGCCGAGGTCTGTGCCCACCCCGACCGGTCGCTCGACGCCGTGCCGGCCCACACATAGGGCCGCTCCCGCCACGGCATTTACGTGCCGGCGAGCGCCGTGCTCCCAGCCTCACGGGTGGGCAGCGTCAGCGTGGGCGGCGCGAACTGGATGCTGCTCGGGACATTGCTCGTCCGCAGGTAGGGCGCGTCGTTCTGGGTCAGGTCCAGACGGATCCTGTGCCCGGGCGCCAGCCGCCAGTGGTTGCCGAAGAGCGGCAGGTGCAGCGTCCCCGCCGACCCGTCGTAGGCCGGCGTGTCGATGCGGTAGGTGCCGCGCGTGACGAGCAGCGTCGTGCCGTCCGGCGCGACATCCCAGACGCGGGCATCGAGATGACCGGTGACGCCGGTGAACGTGTAGGGCACGGTCACGTCACCCAGCCCGATGTACGTCGTGGCGCTGGGCAGCGGCGTCGAGGTGGCCGTGTAGTCGGGCGAGGGACCGGGTGAGGTCCGGCACGGCTGGCCCACCGGGGTGATCAGCCCACCGAACGTCGGGTCCGTCGCCTGGCCGTTGGGATCGAGGCCCCGGCCGGTCGAGGTCAGCGTGTCACCGCGCGTGAAGTTGACCTTGAGCGCACCCTTCGAGAGGCCCTCGGGCGTTTGCGCGGTGGCTTCCCCGCCGTTGCCGTTCGAGCCGCCGTTGGCACAGGTCGTGGCCTCGCTGGTCACCGTCGTGGACTGGTCATGGCTGCCGTTGATCTGCGACTGCACGAACTGCCAGGCCTGGTTGTTGGCCCGGTGCCACTGGTCCGGGAGGTTCTGCGCGCGGGAGTGGCCGACGTCGCCGAGCCACAGGGCGACCGGCCAGCTCGGGTCCAGGCGCTTGAGGTACTTGAACTGGCGGAAGGACTCGACGGCCTCGAACAGGTCGTCCGTCCAGCCCTGGATCGAGAAGACCGCGACGTGGCGGCCGCTCGCAGCCTGGGCCGCCCACTGCTGGTCCTGGTAGTAGGCGCTGCGGAACTCGGTGAGGCCGCGGCGAATCTGCTTGACCGTCGGGTCCTCCGCCCCGTTGACGTCGTAGGGCTCGCCGGCGCCCAGCGTGCGGGCCTGCCAGGCCGGGATGTCCTGGGGACCGTCCTCGGTGGTCTCCTGTGAGGGCGTGGTGGTGGTACCCGCCTCGAAGACGCCCTTGCTGGCGCCGAGCGCCGACAGGCCGGTGATGAAGCTGAGCTTGGCCACGCCGACCGGATTACCGTCGCCCGTGTCGCTGTCGGGACGGCCCTGCGAGGACTCGTAGCGGTCGGCGCCCGAGGGGCCGCCGCCGTGGCCGTTTGGCGCCAGCGCGTAGCCCAGGTCGGTCCACGGGTACTTGGGCACGGCGACCTGGAGGTCGAGCACGGGCAACGTCGAGTCCTGCTCGTGCGGGAACGTCCACTTGGCCTGGCTGGCCTGCAGCCAGCTCTCGCCGCCGCCGTAGGAGCCGCCGGAGACGGCTACCTGGCTGGGATCGAGGTTGGGATAGGCGGCGGCGGTCAGCGCGGCCAGCCATTGGCTGTCGCGGATCTCGAACTCCCGGCTCTTGAGGTGCAGGGTGCCGTTGGGCACGTCCACGGACCCGGACGGGTCGGCCGGCGTGTTGGGCTGGGAAGCGTCGGTGGTGCCGTCGTCGCGGAACCCGCGGGCGGTGTAGGTGAGCACGTAGTAGCCGTGGGTGGCGAACCAGTGGTTGTTCCAGTGGTACTTGTCCGCGCCGTCGCCGGCGTCGGTGGTGGCCTCCCACTCGTGCTTGTTGTTGCCGAAGCCGTGGAAGAAGAGGATCAGCGGGTGCTTGGTCCCGCCCGTCGTCG
>JAWVFS010000203.1:0-3358 GCA_033855795.1 Solirubrobacteraceae bacterium
TCGTCGACGAGGCGCTCGCCGCGGTTGGGCTGGAGCTCGGCGAGCTCGACCGGCTGGGCGTGGGCGTAGGCCCCGGTTCGTTCACCGGGCTGCGGATCGGAATCGCCACCGCGCGGGCGCTCGCCCAGGCCGCCGACCTCCCGCTCGCCGGCGTGAGCACACTGGACGCGCTTGCGGCGGCGGCGGCCGACGAGCTGGGGCCGGGGCGCGCCGTCCTCGCGGTGATCGACGCCGGACGCGGCGAGGGCTTCGCGGCCGGCTTTCGCGACGGGCGGGCGCTGGCGGCGGCCGCCGCGCTCGCGCCCGATGGCCTCGCGGCGCTGGCGGCGACGCTGGAAGCCCCCGTGGCCGTGGGAGGTGGCGCGGTACGATTTCAGGCACAGCTGCGAGCGGCCGGGGCGGCGGTCCCGGCGGACGAGTCGCCGCTGCACCGTCTGGACGGCCGTCAGCTGTGCCGCCTGGCGGCCGCGGCGGACACGGCCGACCGCGACGCGGTCCTCCCGCACTACGCGCGGGCCCCGGACGCCACGCCGCACGCCCAACCGAATCCATCGTGACCGACGCCCCGCTCGAGATCCGCCGCCTCTCCTATTCCGACCTGCCGCAGGTCATCGCGATCGAGCGGCGCTCGTTCCCCACGCCCTGGTCGCTGGCCATGTTCGTGCTGGAGCTGTCCAAGCCGTCCGGCATCTGCCTCGCCGCCGTGCGCGACTCCAAGCTCGTCGGCTACATGGTGTGCTCGCGCTACGACCAGGTGTGGCACATCATGAACGTGGCCGTCGACCCCGACCGGCGCCGGCGCCGCGTGGCGACGGCGCTGATCAGCCGCCTGCTCGAGCGCGTCGGGGACGACGCCGCCCAGTACACGCTCGAGGTCCGCTGCTCCAACCAGGGTGCCATCGAGCTGTACGAGGGCTTCGGCTTCCGCTCGGCGGGGCTGCGCCGGCGCTACTACCAGGACAACGGCGAGGACGCCCTGATCATGTGGCGGACGCCGGCCACGCTGAACGGGTCGCTGGAGGACGTGCCCGGGGCGGCTCGCACCGTCCGCTCGTGATCCTCGCGCTGGAGACGAGCTGCGACGACACCTGCGCCGCCGTACTCGACGCGGACGGGGCGCTTCGGTCCAACGTGATCTCCTCGCAGGGCGTGCACGACCTCTACGGAGGCGTCGTGCCCGAGGTCGCCTCGCGGCACCACCTCGAGCTCGTCAACCGCGTCGTCGACGACGCGCTGCACCGCGCCGGAACGTCACTCGACGACGTCGATCTCGTCGCCGTCACCCAGGGCCCGGGCCTCGTGGGCGCGCTGCTCGTGGGGCTGCAGACCGCCAAGGGGCTGGCGGCGGCCCGGCGGCTGCCGCTCGCGCCCGTCGACCACCTCCAGGGTCACGTGGCCGCGGCCTTCCTCGAGCCCGGTCCGCTCGAGCCGCCGTTCCTGTGCCTGATCGCCAGCGGCGGTCACACGCTGCTCGCCGAGGTGCGCGACCGGCACGGCTACCGGCGGCTCGGCCAGACGCTGGACGACGCGGCCGGCGAGGCGTTCGACAAGGGCGCGCGCATGCTCGGCCTGCCCTATCCCGGCGGCCCCGCGCTGGAGCGCCTGGCCGCCGGCGGCGACCCCGATGCGTTCGACTTCCCCACGGCGCGCGGGGTGGAGGGCCTGGACTTCTCCTTCGCCGGGCTCAAGACCTCGCTGCTGTACCGGCTGCGCGAGCTCGGGGACGAGGAGGCCGCTCGCCGTCGCGCCGACCTGGCGGCGTCCTACCAGCACGCGATCGTCGAGAGCCTGGCGCTGCGCGTCGAACGGGGCCTTCAGAGCACCGGGCTGCGCCGCCTGGCCATCGGGGGCGGCGTGGCGGCGAACGGGCCGCTGCGCGAGCGGATGCGTCCGCTGGCGGACGAGGTCGGGGTGCCGCCGCCGGAGCTGTGCACGGACAACGCCGCCATGATCGCGAGCGCCGCCCGCTTCACGACGGCACTCGGCTACCCCGACTACCTCGCCCTCGACGCCTACGCCACGGGCGAGCCGCCGGCGTGACCCGCGTGGTGCTGTACGGGCGGCCGGACTGCCACCTGTGCGACGACGCCCGCGCGATGCTCGAACGCGCACGCGCCACGGTGCCGTTCGAGCTTCAGGAGCGCGACATCGAGGAGGACGACGCGCTGCTGCGGCGCTACCTCGAGCGCATCCCCGTGATCGAGGTCGACGGCCGGGAGGCGTTCGAGCTGCTCGTCGACGAGACCGAGCTGGGCCGGTACCTCGCTAGAGTCCAGGGCAGATGAGCTACCGGGACGTCGCCGCGGGACCGGAAGCCGGCGAGGGCGACCGCACGGGTGCGGACCGCCTGTCGCTGGGTGTCGCCGCGCGCCTGTCGCGCTACCTCCAGGTCCTCACGCAGGCCCGGAAGATGGGCAAGGAGACCATCTCCTCCCAGGAGCTGTCGGACTACACCCACGTCAACTCGACGCAGATCCGCCGCGATCTGTCGGGCTTCGGCAAGTTCGGCAAGCGCGGCGTGGGCTACAACGTCGAGTCGCTGGTGTCGCAGATCCGCAAGATCCTGCGGACCTCGGGCCAGCACAACATCGCGCTGTTCGGGGCGGGGCATCTCGGCAACGCGATCGCGTCCTCGGACATGTTCGCCGACCACGGGTTCCGCATCGTGGCGATCTTCGACTCCGACCCGAGCAAGGTGGGCACGCGGGTCGGCAGCCACCAGGTGCGGCCGGCCAACGACCTCGCGAGCGTGGTCGAGGACGAGGACATCGTGGTCGCCGTGCTCGCCGTCCCCGGGGCGGCGGCGCAGACGCTCGCCGACGAGCTCGTGGCCGCGGGCGTGAAGATCATCTTCAACTACTCCGAGGCGCTCCTGCAGGTCCCACCCGAGGTGACCGTCCACACCTCGAGCCCGGCCGTGGACCTGCTCTACGCCCTCTACTTCTATTTGACCTAGCCCGCCTGGCCGGCCCGGTCATGACCATCGACCTGAACAGCGCGCGCGAGCGCTTCGACGCCTCGACGGACCTCACCGTCGGCCTCGAGGAGGAGTTCTCGATCCTCGATCCGACGACGCTCGACCTCGTGCAGCGGTTTGAGGACCTGCGCGATGCCGCGGCAGCCGATCCTGTCCTGGCCGACTCGATCGCGGGCGAGCTGATCTCTTCGGAGATCGAGATCCGCTCGGGCCGCGGAGAGAGCTTCGGCGAGGCCGTGGCCTTTCAACGCGAACGCCGCCGGCGCCTGTTCGCGCTCGCCGCCGAGCAGCGCGCGGCGCTGGGAGCGACCGGGACCCACCCATGGGCCGACTACCGCGAGCAGCACATCATCGACACCGAGCACTATCGCCGGCTCGACC
>JAWVFS010000204.1:0-5731 GCA_033855795.1 Solirubrobacteraceae bacterium
AGGCCATCGCGTGGCGCGTCGCCGACATCGTGGAAGTGGTGAGCGAGTACGCGCCGGTCGACGTGCTGCGCGTGGACGGCGGCCTGACTCGGGATCCGCTGCTCCTCCAGCTCCAGGCGGATGCGGCCGGCGTGCCGGTCGAGCGCGGGGCCGTGGACGCGACGGCGGCAGGCGCGGCGGCGCTGGCGGCGGTCGGAGCGGGCCTGTGGCCCGCGCCCGCCGCGATCGCCGACCATATTCCTGTGGGCGAACGCGTCGAGCCGAACCGGGACGCCACCTGGCGCCGGGATGCCCACGCCGAGTGGAGAGAATTCGTTCAGCGCGCCGGCGAGCTCTAGGTCGAGCGCGCGGGATGGGTTGGTTCAACCCGGCGGGAGCAGGCCGGCGAGCACGTGCTCGGTGCCGGCGAGATGGTCGATCATCGTCGAGACCGCGCGGGCGGTGTCGCCGGCCGTGACCGCCTGGAGCAGCTGGGCGTGCTGGGCGTTGGACCACTCGAGCACCTCGGGCGGGTGCGCGATGTGTGAGATCAGGTCGGTCATCGCGCCCTGGACCTCGGTCGCGGAGGCGACAAGCCGCGCGCTCCCCGTCGCCTCGGCCAGCCCGATGTGGAAGCGCACGTCGTCCTGGCGGTAAGCGGGAAAGTCCTCGATCCGGGCGTCCATGGCCTCGATCAGCTCGCGGAGCGGCTGGAGGTCGGCCTGCTCCGCCCGCTCGCACGCGAGCACGGCGACGCCGAGCTCGACGGCCAGGCGCGCGTCGCCGGCGTCGCGCCAGCCGGCGAGCGCCTCCGTTGACGGATCGGGCGCTCGCGGCGGAGACTCGGCGACGAATGTGCCGCCCCCGCGGCCGCGCACCGCGCGCAGGTGCCCGCTCTGCACCAGCGCGGTCAACGCCTGGCGCAGCGTCGAGCGCGCGATGCCGAGCCGGCCGCACAGCTCGCGCTCGGCGGGCAGGCGGCTCCCGGGCTCCAGCAGCCCGAGCTTGATCGCCGTGCCCAGGCGTTCCAGGGTCTCCTCGAACGCGGTCTGCGAGCGCACCGGCGCGAAGATGGTGGCCAACGACGGAGATTCGTCGCCGTTCGCGCCCGGCGGGGTCGCGGCCGGGGGGTTCACGACGCCCCGACCGCGTTGTGCTCGCGCGCCGCCTCGACGAGCGTGGCGACGACGCCGCTGCGCGCGTCCTCCTCCGGATGCCACAGCACCCCGAGGGCGAAGGGCCGGTCCGGCGACTCGATCCCCTCGACGATGCCGTCGTCGAGGAGCGAGAACCCGGTCGCGCGCAGCCCGTCGCCGAGGGTGCGCACACCCTGGTGGTGGTAGCTCTTGACCGTCGCGCGCTCGCCGCCGACGGCCCGCGCCGCGAGGGAGTCGTTCTCGAGGCGCACGTCGTGCTCGGCGTAGCGGCCCGGCGGCCCGGTGTGGCCGTCGTGGCCGAGGACGTCGGGCAGATGCTGCTCGAGCGTGCCACCGCACGCCACGTTGAGCACCTGCATGCCGCGGCAGATCCCGAGCACCGGCAGGCTCGCGTTCAGGGCCGCCCGGACGAGCCCCAGCTCGAACCGGTCACGAATCGCCTCCACGGGCACGGTGCGGGGGTGGCGGGCCTCGCCGTACTGCGCGGGATCGACGTCGCCGGCGCCGCCCGAGACGACCAGGCCGCCGATGCGGGCCAGGAGGTCGTCCGGCGCGCGGGCGTCGACCTCGTCGGGGACGAGCAGCTCGGCCCGGGCGTCCGCGGCCTGGACGGCGCGGGCATAGGCGAACGGGGACCCGGCGGTCACCTCCGTCCACGCGCCGGAGGTCATCGGCTCGATCCCAGCCGTGATGCCGACCGTGGGCCTCGTCACGGACCGAAGGTATATCCCTCGCGCCTTTCGGCGCAACCCGGCGTACGCCGGCCGTTCGTCCGTCGGGAGGGCTAGTGCCGCCGCAGGTGCACGCGTACGACGGTCCCGGTGGAGAAAGACCGCACCTGCACCAGGTCGCAGAGCTGGTTGGCCAGCCACAGGCCATGCCCGCCGACCCGACCGGGGTGCGGGCGCTCCCGCCCCGCGAGCGGGTGGTCGAAGTGGCCACTGTCGCGCAGCTCGCAGACCAGCGTCTCGTCGTCCCGCCACACGAGCAGGGTCCCGTCGCCGCCGCCGTGGAGGACGCTGTTCGTGGCGACCTCGTTCACCGCCAGCACGAGGTCCGATCGGCGCACGGCATCCATGCCGACCTGCTCGGCCTTCGTGGCGATGAAGTGGCGGACCGCGTCCAGGGTGTCGCCGGCGAAGACCAGCGTGGCCGGGTCGCGCGGCGGCGGGCTGAGGGGATGGGCGAAGGGCGCGGCGACGAGGTCGATGCCGTGGTAGGAGTCGCTGTCGCGCTCGGCGCCGCCCTCGACGATCACGGGGTGGCTCCGGTGCGCCTCGGCGATCACCGCCCCGTCGAGGGCGTGCGTGTCGTAGGGGCAGAGCAGGCGCATGGCGCAGCCATCGGCGAACGCCAGGTTGAGCAGCGACTCGTGTCGCTGGCACTCGACCAGCTCGGCGGGGCTGCGCTCCGACCAGATGGGCTCGCCGATGCCGCGCAGCGACCGGCCCGCGATCCCGTAGTCGTCGACGAACTCGCGCCAGGCCGGGATGATGCGCGCCGGGTTGCTGCCCACCTCGTGCATGTCGGCGAAGTGGACGTCGTCGGCCGCGCCGTTCAGCGCCTCGCGCAGCAGGTCGATCTTCGGCTGGCTGATCATCGCGAGCACGGGCTCGTCGGCCTCCAGTCCCGCCCTGATGAAGGGGAGCGTGCCCTCCACGAACCCGTCGTGACCGGAGTAGAGGAGGGCCTCGTGGCGAAACGCCACGCTGCCCGCCGGCCTCGCGGTGTGCTCGGGTGTGCTCATCACTTGAACTCTTCTTCCGTCGTCGTGTACCCGCGCCGGGCGCTTTTCACCCGCATCGGGCGCTAAATCCGCCTCGGCGCTGACCATCTCTGTGTACGGCTCACACCCCGGACCGGGCCCTTGACGAGAACCGCGCATCGGCGTAGCTTCGGCAATGGTCTAGACCATGGAGTGGCCAACGCTCGCCCCGATCCCCGCCCAGCGCCCGTGAGTCCGCGCGGACGCAAACTCGGCGAGCGCCTGCGGCTGCGGTCCGGGTCCGGCGCGCCGGTCCACGTGCAGATAGAGGAACAGCTGGCCGAGCGGATCGCCTCCGGGGAGCTGCAGGCCGGCGAGCGACTGCCGCCCGAGCGCGACCTGGCCCGCGACCTGAACGTCAGCCGCATGACCGTCCGCCAGGCGCTCTCGTCCCTCGCCGGCCGCGGCCTGGTCGAGCGCGGGGTCGGGCGCGGGACGTTCGTCGCCAGTCGCAAGGTGGACCACGACCTGACAAGGGTCGCGGGGTTCAGCGAGCAGCTCGCGCGCCAGGGGCTGGAGCCCGGCGCCAAGATCATCGACGTCAGCGAGAAGCCCGCCGGCTGGCGCATCTCGGCGGCGCTCGAGATCGCGCCCACGGCGCCCGTCGTGCGGATCCAGCGCCTGCGGCTCGCCGACGGCATTCCGATGGCGCTCGAGGACTCGTGGTTTCCGGCCGAGCGCTTCCCCGGGTTCGCGGACCACGATCTGCACCGCTCGCTCTACACGCTGATGGGCGACGTCTACGCAGCCGCCCCGGTGCGCGCCATCGAGCGGCTCGAGCCCGTGCTGGCGCGGGCCCACGAGGCCCGGGCCCTCGACGTGCCGGCCCGCGCCCCGCTGATGCTCGTCGAGCGCACCGCCTACGACGCAGACGGGACGCCGGTGGAGTTCGCGCACGACCGTTACCGCGGCGACCGCGCGCGCTTCGTCGTGCGCGTGTCGCCAGACGTTCTGGCGCACGCCTGAAACCCCCGAGGCGGCCGTACTGCGGACGGATCCGTTCCCAGCTGCCACAATCTCACCGCTCGCAACGCAAAGAAGGGGAGGCGTATGCAGGTACGGCAGAGGGAGAACTTCGTCCTGCTCGGGGGGCGGGAAACATGAACGGCCCGGCCGGCGATCCCGCCATCCGCGTCGTTCTCTGCGACGACGTCTCCGAGATGCGCACGCTGCTGCGCTACGCACTGGAGACCGACCCCCGCCTCCAGGTCGTGGGCGAGGCCGACAACGGCCGGGACGGCGCTCGCGTGATCGCCGAGCTGCAGCCCGACGTCGTGCTGCTCGACCTGTCGATGCCGGAGATGGACGGGTTCGAGACGCTGCTGACGATCGCCTCCTCCGCACCGGATACCGGCATCATCGTCTTCTCGGGGTTCGCCGCCGAGCGGATGCGCGAGCCGGCGCTGGAGAACGGAGCCGACCTCTACATCGAGAAGGGCTTACCGCTCGACGATGTGATCTCGGCGGTGCGCGACGTGGCCGGCTCCCGCCGCGGCGCCGGCCCGGGTGACCCGGGCTCGGGCGGCGGCGATCGACCGGCGCCGGACGATGGGCTGCTGGGCATGTGGCTGGCGCGCCTGGACCGCGCGCTCGGGGCTAGTCGAGCAGCGCTGCGAGCTCGGCCGGCTCGGTGACGGGCGCCCGGCAGGCGAAGTGCTCACACACGTACGCGGTGGCGCGATCGTCCACCGGGGCGCGCCCCCCGAGCAGCGGCACCCCCTCCTGCGCGCCGCCGGCCAGCACGATGTGCGGGCGAAACGCGCCGCGCACGACCCGCTCGAGCCCGCCGCGGTCGGGCCCGACCAGGGCCACCTCGCGCGTCGGCGACGCGTAGAAGTCGATCGCCGCAAGCACGTGGCCGAAGGCGAGCGGGTGGCGCGGCGCCAGTTCGTGGACCAGGCGCAGCTGACCTACCGCCGCTCGCTCGTATGCCTGCTCGCCGGTCAGGGCGGCGAGGCGGAGTAGGCCGAACGCCGCGCTCGAGGCGCCGGAGGGGATGGGCGTGTCCTCGAGGTCCTTCCGCCGCGTCAGGAGCGCCTCGTGATCGTCCGAGGTCGAGAAGAACCCGCCATTGTCGGGGTCTCCGAAGCGCGCCAGGATCGTGTCGGCCACGGCGCGTGCCTCGGCGAACCAGCGCGGGTCGAAGGTGGCCTCGTAGAGGACGATCAGGGCCTCGAGCATGAAGGCGTGATCCTCGAGATAGGCGTTGAGCCGGGCCTGCCCGTCCTTGTAGGTGCGCAGGAGACGTCCCTCGGCGTCCCGCAGGTCCCGCAGGACGAAGTCCGCGCAGGCGGCCGCGGCCTCGACATAGTCGAGACGATCGAGCCCGGCGCCGGCATCGGCGAGCGCGGCGATGACGAGCGCGTTCCAGGCGGTGAGCCGCTTGTCGTCGAGACCCGGTCGCACGCGGCGCTCGCGCGCCGCCAGGAGCCGCCGGCGGATCTCGTCGCGCGCCGCGGGCTCGGGGCCGCGCGCCTCGAGCACGTTCGAGCCCTCGAAGTTCCCCCGCTCGGTGGCCCCGAAGTAGGCGATCGCGTCGTCCGCGAGATCACCCAGCTCGGCCCGAAGCGCGTCGAGCGTCCACACGTAGTAGCGGCCCTCGATCCCCTCGGAGTCGGCGTCCAGCGCCGAGGCGAAGCCACCCTCCGGCCCACGCAGCTCGCGCAGCATGAAGTCGAGCGTTTCCTCGCACGTGCGGCGGAGGAGGGCGTCGCCGCTGACGAGGAACCCGTGCAGGTAGGCGCGGGCGAGCAGCGCGTTGTCGTAGAGCATCTTCTCGAAGTGGGGCACCGTCCAGGTCGCGTCGACGGTGTAGCGGGCGAAGCCGCCA
>JAWVFS010000205.1:0-11154 GCA_033855795.1 Solirubrobacteraceae bacterium
CGCGGCGACATCGACGCCTGGCTGGCGTTGGTCCACGCGGACATCGAGTGGTTCTCCGAGATAGCCAGCGAGGTGCACGGCAGCGAGGCGGTGTACCAGGGACACGCGGAGCTGCGCCGGTTCTGGGACGAGTTCCACTCGGTGTGGGATCTGACGATCGACGTCTCGGGGACACGCGACCTCGACGGCACCGTCGTCACGCTCGGTCGCATCCGAACGCGCGGCAAGGCGAGCGGGATCGACCTCGAGCGGCCGACTGCCTTCGTGAGCGAGTGCGAGGGCGGCGTGATCCGGAGGCTCCGTGCCTACCAGGATCAAAGCCGCGCCCTCGAAGCCGTGGGGCTGCGGGAGTAGGCGCCGTGTCCGAGGCCGGGCCCTCGTGCTCTGGCGTCGAGTCTTTGACCGTCCTCGGCCCTGATGGTCGAGAATGGCCGAGGGTCGCGATGGCTACGACGGCGGACGAGAATCCCAATGTTGGCGCGGTGCGCCGGATGTGGGCGGCATATCAGGCCCGTGGGCTCGTCGGCATCCTGGAGTTCGCTGCACCCGACGCCGTATGGCGTCCGTTCTCGGCTCATGGCCGCGTGTTTGCGAACACCGCCGAGTACCGGCGCTATCTCGAGGACGTTGGCCCGCGTGACGACATCGTGGAAGCCTCGATGTTCGAGCTTCACGCCGACGGCGATTGCGTCGTTGTGTCGGGGCGGTTGCGCCTGCGTGGACCTGATGGCGTACGCGACAACGAGATGCACTGGGTCCATCGCTTCCGCGAGGGCAAGATCATCTGGACGGCCTCCTACACGGACCTCTCCACGGCGCTCGAAGCCGCGGGCCTGCGGCCGGCCCACCGGGTTCAGGGGTCGGACCCTTAGCCGCAATGTCAGCGGAGAACGTCGAAACGCTGCGGCGCTATCACGACCTCCTCAACGAGACGGGCGAACCACCGCTCGAACTCTTCGATCCCGAAGTCGAGATCCATATGTTTCGCGGATCTCCGATCTCCGGTCCATACCGTGGGCACGCTGGGTTGGGGCAGTGGCGCCGAGACACCTTCGACGTGATCGACGCCTGGCGTCTGGAGCTGGACGAGGTGATCACCGGTGACGACCCCGACGTCATGGTGGCTCTTCAGAGATTCGTCGGCCGGATGAAGCACACCGATCTTGCGGCGAACTTTCCGCTGGCCGTCGTCGTCCGGTTCCATGACGGGCTGATGATCCGCTTCGAGGGATACCGGGAGCGGAGCGAGGCCCTGGAGGCGGCCGGATTGCCGGAGACTACCTCTTAGTCCGGGTACTCGTCCTTGCGCCAGGTACGAGGCTCCGCGGGCTGGGCCTTCGGCGTGCGGTCGAGTAGGGAGCTGTAGTACGGAGCGACGAATGGGTCGGGCGCCATGACCGTGTAGGTGTGGTAGACGGTCCCGTTCTCACGCGCGAACGCGATCCAGCCCGGGCCCTCGCGCAGGCCGTCCTTGAGCTCCGCGCCGACTTGGCGCGACCATTCCTCGAGCCAGTCGGGCGGGTTGTCGATCATCTCCCTCACCTGGGGGATCTGCTCTGCCTGCTTCTCGGTCATCGCGAGGCCGAAGTCGAAGGGGAAATCCGTGTCGTACGTGGAGACGTAAGGGAACTGCCAGCCCATCCGCTCCTTGTAGGCGACCAGCCGGTCGATCGGCGCCCGCGAGAAGCAGATCAGCGTCACGTCGCGGTGGTTGAGATGGACGAGCGCGCCGTCGAGTCCGTCCCCAAGGTTGGTGCAGCCGGGGCAGGCACCGACGTCGTAGTCGGGGCCGAACATGATGTTGTAGGCGAGGAGCTGCGAGCGGCCGTCGAAGAGCTCAGCGAGGGTCTTCTTGCCCTCGTCGGTGTCGAACTCGTACTGCTTCTCCACGGGTACCCAAGGGAGCTGGAGTCGCTTGCTCTTGATCTCCGCGTTTCGCTCCGCCTGCTCGCCCTCGAGCTTCGCCAGCTCGTCCCGGGCTGCTTGCCATTCCTCGCGGGTCCCAATCGTGCGGTCGGGCATCTCGTGGTCCTCCTGTTCTCGGGCTCGGACGCCACCGGGTTGCATATTGAGACCCGCGGCGCCGCGGAAACTCATCGCAAGCCTCCAGGGGCGGGCCCATATTGGGCCGAGGCGCCACCCCGAACGGGGGACCTAGCGCTGCTTCTTGTTTCGCTTGCGGCCGCTGATGGCGTCGGCGACCTTGTCCACGGCGTTCTTGACCGAGCCCTTGGCCTGGTCGCCTCGCCCTTCGTTCTTCAGGCCTCGGTCTCCGGTCAGCGCGCCGGCCGCTTCCTTGACGCGACCCTTGCCTTTGTCGATGTTCTTGTCGGTCATAGATCCTCCCGATCGGGTGGGTTGGTTGTGGATGCGGCCGAATCGCCGTTACCGCGAGCGGCGGATGCCGGCATGAAAAGTCCCCACGGGCTCCCTTCTACCCAAACGGCCACGCTCTCACGCGATGGCGCCAGGAGCTTGTATTCCTGAGGGTCCCCGATGGGACGCGACTCGAACCCCGATCTGCGCCGAGAGATCGCGGCACTCCACCGGGCGACGCGCACGACCTGGGCTCGCGACTTGCCCGGCGCACCAGTGCAGCGGGATAATCCGCGGACGATGAGGAGGACGAGGTTCGTCGACGCCGTGGACGGAGTCGTCGTTCCCGAGCGGCGCGCCGCTGAGCCGCGTACGGCGGGGACACCGCGATGACCGCCGGCGTCCCGAGGGTCGTCTCCCGCTACTTCGAGCTCGACGCCGAGCGCGACATCGACTCCATCGTCGGACTGTTCGCCGAAGATGCGACGGTCGTCGACGAAGGTGAGACCCACAAGGGAAGGATGGCGATCCACGCGTGGCAGACCGGCCCGGCGTCGAGGTACACGTACGCAACCGAGGTCCTCGGCAGCGAGCCGATCGGCGCGGACCGCTACATCGTCACCGGCCGCCTCACGGGCGACTTCCCAGGCGGCACCGCCGACCTCAAATGGGACTTCACCGTTGCGGGCGGACGGATAGCCCGTCTCGTCATCGCACCGTGAGGCCCTAAGGACTTGCGCACCGGTCCGCGCTCGGGGTAGGGTCGGCTCCCAGCCACAGCGTAACCGCAAGGGAAATGCGTTACCGGGCAATTATCGCCGTTGCGTTTGCAGGGATCTGCGCGCTAGCCGACGTCGGGGCTGCAACGGCCGGGCCGCCGCACGCGGTGGCGGGCGGAGCGGCGCCGGAGCTGCGCGTGTGGGCGTACTACGACGGGGACACTCCGGTCGACGGCGGACGCGTGCAGGTGTACGCCGGCGACCGACTGCTGCACGAGGTCGACGCGGCGGACACGGAGGAGCGGACCTTTCCCGAGGGAACGGCGCTGGTGCGGGTCTCATCGCTTCCGCGAGACATCCGCGTCGTCGTGACCGGCGGTCGCGCCGGCGGACGGCAGCTGCGCGGATCGCTGACGGCCGAGGTGCACGACGCGACGGACGGGACGCTGGTCGAGGTCAACCCGGTCACGACGCTGACGGACGCCTGGGGGGACGCCGGGCGGCGGCGCAGCCTGGGCCGCGGGCGCAATGTCATAGAGACGCTGCTGGGGATTCCGCGCATCCTCGACGACGGGGACCTGCGCGCCACGGACCACTGGTTCGACGGAGACACCTTCGAGCGCTACGCGCTGGCCCACGGGGGCGTAAACGCCGCGGTGGAGGGGCTCGTACGGTACGTCGACCGGCCCGGAGATCAGCGCCGCGTCTTCCGCGCGCGGCGCCGGGCGCGCCCGAAGGCGTTCGGCGCGGCGGGCCCGGTCAAGGTGAACATCAACAAGGGCGCCAACGCGGTCCTGGGCGAGCTGATCGACCTGATCGCGGAGGCGGCGCCGGTCACGGGTCCGCAGGGGGTCGTCTTCGGCCTGGTGATGAAGGGGATCAAGGGCGCGATCTCGTTGGGTTTCGGCGCCGAGAAGGAGGTCGACGCGGTCAAGGTTGCGCTGCAGGGGATCGACGACCGCCTGGCGGAGCTCAAGGTGCAGCTCGGCGATTCCGTCTTCGAGCTCCAGGTCGAGCACACGCGTCAACTCCTGATACTTGTCCAGGCCGCGCAGGACGACGTCGAGTTCGCGCTGAATCTGGACCTCTCAACGGAGAAGGGGCGGAGCGCCTTCGCCGAGACCCTCAACCTGTTCCGCACCCACGGCGAGGAACTGACGAGGCGATCGGTCGCGGGCGACCTGAACACGGCGCTCACCGAGCACCAGGGGACCACTCGCGCGCCCGAGGGGCCGCTCGCCCTGCTGCCAGGCGTCCGTCGCAAGCTGAGGGCGGGGCGCTTCCTCACGCCCGCGAAGTCGAACCGGATCTTCAAGTTCTACGCCTTCTACGAGACACAGCAGGTCCGCCTCGCGACCTTGCTCTCCGAATACCACACGCTCCTGGGCCAGCCGGTCACGGCGGAGCGGTTCGTCAGGGAGATCAAGGACAGGTACCTCCCAGTGCAGCGCATGGCGCTGCCGCTGACATACCAGGGAACGGCGGCGCACATCCCGCGCGTCTTCATCGACACGAACCACAAGCTCATGTGGGGCGTCGAACCCTCATTCCGCACCGGCGCGCAGATCGCGGCATCCGGCTTCTCCGCATGCAAATTCGGGACGAGCCCGCTGACCTGCGAGCTCGGCGCCAGGACGGAGCTCGCCGGCTTCTCCGACTGGCGTGTGCCGACCGCCAAGCAGGTCGAGGACCTCCTCGCCGGCCGCGGCGACGACACTCCGCTCGCCTGGCTCGAGAACGTGGGCGTGGGCTTCGACTCGCGCCACACACAGGAGTTCGGAGTCTCGCTGTGGCTTCGCGACAAGTTCGAGAGGGAGGGCCTCAAGTCGGCGTCGAGTGTCTTCGATGACCTGCTCGTGCTCAAGCCGGGATCGGAGCTGGAGCTCCAGCTCAAGAGGCTGGGCCGCAAGTTCAAGCCGCCTGAGCTCCGCCGCCGCCTGGTCGCGCGGGGGTGCAATTTCGGTGCAACTTCGGCGCCCGTCACCCAACCGCCGTCGTCGTGTCAGGACACGCAGCCGCGCGCGGGCGGTTTCATTCTCTGGGTTCGACCGACCACGGACAGCGAGCGAGCGCAGTACTGGTAGCCGTGCACCGACCCACCTGGGCTTGCCGCATCGTCGCCCTGGCCGTGGCGGTTGCGTTGGCGGCCGTCGTCGGCGCGCCGGGCGCCCACGCCGCGACGGGCCGCGCGGGTCCGCTGTCCGTGCCCACGGAGATCGAGCGCGTGACGGGGTACCTCCCCGCGAGCGGGGCGGGCGCCGGCCACGTGGTTCTTGACGTGGCCGTCCGCTACGGGGACCTGCCCGTGCGGATCGCGCACCGGGTCGACCCGGGCGAGGCGGGCTACCGCGGTCGGCTGCGGATCCGCTTGCCCGGACACACGGAAGCGCTGGCCGTGGACTCCAACCCGCTGCTGCTGAGCGTCCCGGGCCGGGGCTTCACCTTCGTGCACCGGGTGGTCCTGCCCGAGACGGTTGCGCCGGACGCGCGTGACACGGTCCGCCTCGACCTGCTCGCCCGCGGGGTGCTCGACCTCAACGGGGACGACCGCCCCGAGCAGGTCTCGCGCGACGCCGAGGTCCACACGGTCGACGTCCGGCGGGTGGAGTCCCTGCCGGCCGAGGCCGCTCCGAGGTGCGCCGGCGTGAGCGACGACGTGAACCACGACACCCCGGAGGCGCTGGCGGTCGTGTGCATGGGCGAGGACGTGAGTGTCGACGTGGCCTCGCCGCCCGCGCACGGGACGGTCGAGGTCACCTCGGCGCGGCAGGGGGAGCTGCGCGCGGAGTACACACCCCAGCACGGATTCGTCGGCCACGACGCGTTCGCCGTGGAGGCGCGCACCGCGACGGCGGCCGGCCCGTTCTCCGCCTTCACCGCGGCCGACGACCGAGCCGTCGCGAGGCTCGATGTGCAGCCCTACAAGCTCCGCGCCCTGGGCGACTCCATCGCCTCGGCGTGGGGCATCTACAACGACGGCAGGCAGATGTCGCCCTTGAGCCTCCTCGACTGCCGCCCGAAGCACGCTCCAGCCAACAACGGCTGCTCGGCCAACTCGGCCAACCGCGACCACGACGCCACGAAGGGGATCTTCCTCCCCGACTTCGGTCTCGCGAACGCTTCAGCGTGGCCGGCGCAGGTCGCCCTGCGACTCGGCTTGACCGGACCCGGACAGTTCAAGAACCAGGCGATCGCCGGAGCGCAGGCCGTCGACTGGGACACCGGGGGCGCCTACCACCACTATCTGACGTCGATCGTGGCCGAGAGCCCCGACCTGGTCGTGCTGTCGCTCGGCGCCAACCCCTTGTTGTCGACGGTGCTGATCGGGAAGGGCGCCCTCTGCGCGGTCCACCGCGGGGCTGAATTCATGCGCTGCGTGCGGGGGTACATCGACGACGTCCACATCCGCGCGCACATGGCCCACGTGCTCGAGCAGCTCGTCGCCGGCGCCGCGCACGCCACCGTCGTGCTCGCCCTGTACCACACCGCCGTGCCCGCCGTCAGCACGTTCAAGTACTACGAGTCGGAGTGGATCCTCGAACAGGTCAACCGCGAGCTGCTCGACGCGGCCGCGGACGCGCGCGGGCGTGTCGGGCCGACGGCCGCCCGGCGCCTCCAAGTCATGCGTCCGCCGCGCTTCGACGTCGGCATGCCCCTGCGCAACGTCAACGGCGACAAGGTCCACGGGGGCGGCTCGTTCGTCTGCGGAACCTTCTTCAGGATCCCGGTCGACGGGCCGAGCCGGCAGGCGGTGGTGAGCCAGCACACCCTCCGCCTGTTCAACCCGCGGGAGTTCTGCGACGCGACCTGGCTCACCGGCCCAGACAAGCGCCCGTGGATGATCGAGGGCGACCTCGGCGTTCACCTGTCCAAGGCCGGCGCCGAGGTCTACGCCCAGACCCTGGTCTCTCGCGTCGCGTTCCGGCGGCCGTAGGCCCGTTTTTCGCTCCAGCGCGATACGCCGCTATGACCCAGGATCCAAGCGCGCCGCGCTCGCCCCGTGGCGCTTACGCCTCCCACGCGCAGGCCAAGCAAGCAACCGTGAGGGTGAGCGACGGGACTCGAACCCGCGACCACCTGGACCACAACCAGGAGCTCTACCAGCTGAGCTACGCCCACCAGGGGCTGCGGAATCTAGCAGCGCTTCCCGGCCCGACCGCCCGCGCGCCGCTGGCTAGTTCAGCGAGATCTCGTGGCGCTTGATCGCCAGCGTGACGGCGTGCACACGCGTCTTGGCGGTCAGCTTGCGCATCGCGTTGCGAACGTGGGTGCGTACGGTCTCCGACGAGATCATGAGCTCGCGCGAGATCGCGGTGCCGTTCATCCCGTTCGCCAGGAGGCCGAGGACCTCGCGCTCCCGGCGGGAGAGGAGGTTCCCCGACTTCGGCTTGGGAGGGGCGGCCAGCGTGCTGAGCTCGGGGTCGAAGTAGCTGCCGCCGGCGGCGATCGAGCGAATCGCGCCGATCAGTTCGCGCGGGGTGCCGTTCTTCAACGCGAAGCCGCGCACGCCGGTGCTCAGGGCGTCGGCGAGGACATCGCGGTCGGCGCTGCCGCTGTACAGCAGCACACCGGCGTCGGGGTCCTCATCGAGCAGCCGCCGGGCGAGCTCGAGTCCGCTGCGTCCGCGCAAACCGATGTCGACGAGCACGACGTCGGGGCGGCGCCGGCTGACCAGCTCGTAGGCGTAGTCGACGTCATCGGCCACGCCAATCACGCTCAGGCCCTCGCTGCGCAGCAACAGCTCGATGCCCTTGCGGAGGGCGACGTGGTCCTCGACGAGCACCACCGTGGGAGCCTCGGCCGTTGTGGGCGTCGAAACCGGGAGTTCGTTAGCGAGAGCGGTCATCGTGGAGAAACGAAGGAAAAGTGGAGGCGCTCGGCCGGGGGTGGTTGGAGGCCAACCGCCCCGGCCGAGCGCTTGGCCTGTGCGGTAACGCCACAATCGTTTTCGGTCCATCGACCCCCCTCCCCACATCGGGTGATTTACCAGTCGTGATGTGGTGGGGGGGTCCATCAATTGCACATCATCGGATTGGTGGACCCATGATCAGAGACGGCACAGACGCGATTGAATGCGAGGCGTGTCGCGCCACAGCCTCATCTGCTACGACGGAACCGACCCCGCCATCGCAGCCGTCACGGCGGCGGGACGCGTGCTGGAGGGCGCCGTCGTGGTGGTGACCGTATGGGAGCCGGTCCCCCCGCTCGACCATGCCCGTCCGCTGGATGCGTACCTGAGCGTGCTCGGCCCCGCTCCGGCCGAACTCGATGCGGCCGCCGAGGACCAGGCGCGCCGGATCGCCGGCGAGGGCGCGGATGCGGCCCGCGCCGCCGGGCTCGACGCCGATCCGCTCGCCGTGCGCAGCCGCGGCCGGATCGCCTCGACCCTGGTCGCTGTGGCAGACGAGCGGGACGCCGATTTGATCGTCATCGGGGCGCGCGGACGCCCGTCCGGGGGCCCGAAGCTTCTCGGCAGCACGGCGAACAGCGTGCTCCACGAGGCGCGTCGCCCGGTGCTGGTCGTACCGCCTCCGGAGTGACGCGGGCGTGCCGTCCTTGTAGCCTCCGCTGCCGCGGGTTTGAGTTGGACTCGCAGCTCAAGGCACTCATGGCTTTCGAGACAGACAGACCACGCGGGCTCGTCAGCGTTTTCGTCTGTGACGACAGTCCGGCCGAGCGGTTCCTGATGGGCCAGCTCATCAAGGAACGGAGAGACCTGTATCTCGCCGGGGCGGCCAGTTCAGCCGTGGGCGCCGTACAGGCCATCGAGGCGGCACAGCCCGATGTCGTACTCCTCGATCACCTCGATCACGACGGCGACGTGTCGGTCATCGTCGGTGCGATCCGTGAAGCCGCGCCGGGCGTCAGGGTGCTCATCCGTTCAGGGCTCCCTGCGAGCCGCATCGCCGGTGTTTCGTCCGGGGACGGTTACGTCGAAAAGGCTCAGGATCCGGACGTGCTCTGGAACGCAATCGCCGAGGTGGCCGGGCGCGAGTGAGGAGCAACGCAAAGTGGACGCCGGGCGGTCCCACGCGAGACCTCATGCCGTCAGTGCCGCGGGCAGTCTCGCTCGACTTCCGAGTGCGATCCTACGCGCCGCAGTCGGGTTCGACCATCCGCCGATTGCAGGGGCTTGGGTTCCTTGTGGTCGAGCGAGAGTGACGTGGCCCGGGCGAGCCGCCAGGAGTTGAAACGCCCCGACCAGGATTCGAACCTGGGACCCTCGGATTAGAAGTCCGACGCTCTGTCCACTGAGCTACCGGGGCTCGGCGGCAAGCGTAGCGGCGGGCTCAGTGCGTACGGCGGTGGGCGCAGCCGCGGGTTTCGTCGAGCGGTACGGCGATCTCGCCGTGCGGCGCACGCAGTACGTGCAGGACGATGCGGCGCTTGAGCGTCCCTCGGGCTGGCGCGGGGCCTTCCTGGGCTCGGCCAGTACGGGGTGACTGGGGGCGGCGGAAAAGCATCACGGTGGACTCCTACAGACGCGGGGGGAACGGTCTGCGGGAATCATCGGCACCCCATCGGACGGCAACATCCCCGGATCAGGGGATGCCATGCCTGTCACCCAGGCATTCGCTCATACGGCGACTGCGGTTGCCGCGGCCTCCTCACGGGTTGCCGGCGCACGGGGTTGGGTCACGCGCACGCCGTTGCGCGGCACCTGGGTGATCCCGCGGCGCAACATGCGCTCGGGCCGCTGGTCCTCCGCGACGAGCTCGGTGCGGGCAAGGATGCGCCGCGTCACGACGCGCATCTCCTGCAACGCGAAGCTCGCGCCCAGGCAGCGCCGGGTGCCTCCGCCGAACGGGATCCAGGTGTAGGTGTCCGGCGCGTCGGGACCCAGGAAGCGCTCGGGCCGGAAGTCCCGCGGGGCCGGGTAGCGGTCGGCGCGGCGATGCGTCACGGCGATCGACGGATTGATCTCCGTCCCCGGCGGGATGGTGTAGCCCCCGAGCTCGAACGCCTCGCCGCGCACGACGCGGCCGATGCCCGGGACGACGGGCCGCACACGCAGCGACTCCTTGACGACGGCGTCGAGGTACTCCTCACTGCCGGCGGCGAGGTCGTCACGCAGCCGGGCCAGCACCGCTCGGTGGTGAAGCAGCAGGTCGAAGGTCCACGCCAGCCCGGTGGCGGTGGTCTCGTGGCCCGCGACGAGCAGCGTCACCAGTTCGTCGCGCAGCTCGCCGTCAGAGAGCGGCTCGCCGTCCTCATCGCGAGCGAGCAGCAGCAGCGAGAGCACGTCGTCGCGCGCCTCGAGGTCGGGCGCGTCGCGACGGGCGGCGATCTCCTCGTAGATGAGCGCGTCCATCGCGAGCTTGCGCTCCTCGAACTCCCGCATGGCTCTGCGGTCCCCGAACCGCTGGCGCAGGATCATGAGCAGGAAGCCGCCGACCCTGCGCCCCACCGGATCGATCGTCGCCCGCACGCGCCGCTTGAGCTCGTTCCGACGCTCCCCCTCCTCGACGCCGAAGATCGTGGTCATGATCACGTCGAGGGTCAGCGACTGCATCGAGCCGATCAGCTTGAACGGCTCGCCGATCGGCCAGCCGTCGATCGCCTCGTCGGCGGCGCGTTCCATCACCTGCTCGTATGTCTTCAACCGCCGGCCGTGGAAGGACGGCAGCATCAGCTTGCGCTGGCGCAGGTGCTCGGCGCCGTCGAGCAGGAGCACGGACCGCCGCCCGAGTACCGGCTCGAGCACCGCGTTGGCCTCCCCCGCCCGCAGCTGGTCCGGCGAGGCCTGGAACACCTGCCTGATCAGCTCCGGCTCGAAGACCATGACGAACCCGGAGTCGAACGCGGTGCTGAACGTGACCATGTCGCCGTAGCGGCGCCGGTTGGCCTCGATCCATCGGATCGGCGTGAAGACGAATCCCAACGTCTGCAGGACGCGCGGCAGTCTTGGCCCGGGCGGCAGCGAAGCGAGCGAGGCTTCCATGCCGAAATGGTGGCAGACGGGCTGCGGAACCCGCGGCCGCCGGCCATTACACTCGCTCGGTCACGGGGCGTGGCGCAGCCTGGTAGCGCATTCGGTTTGGGGCCGAAAGGTCGCCGGTTCAAATCCGGCCGCCCCGATTTAGTAGGCGTGATCTGGCGATCGCTATCTGGGCGCCGG
>JAWVFS010000206.1:0-9602 GCA_033855795.1 Solirubrobacteraceae bacterium
AGCGGTTGTTGGCCTCGCGCTGCAGCGTCGTGAGGTCGTAGAGCAGCGGCGCGCGCTCCTTGCGCCGCGTCGTGTCGACCTTGGTGATCTCCCCCTCACGGCCGCGGACCGCCTCGACGATCTTCTCCGCGGCCTGCGCGGTGGGCAGGCGCGGCTTGCTGCCGTCGTGGTAGCGGCCCTCGTACACCCGCTCGTCGTCCGCCGCGAACACCGCGTCCACGAGCCAGTAGGGCTCGGGCTCGAACGCCCGGATCTCCTCCTCGCGCTTGGCCAGGATCGCCAGCGTCGGCGTCTGCACCCGCCCGAGCGAGACGGCTCCGTCGAAGGAGGAACGCAGCCGGATGGTGGCGGCGCGCGTGGCGTTCATCCCGACGATCCAGTCGGCCTCCGAGCGCGAGCGCGCCGCCTGCTCGAGGCTGTGCTTGTCCTCGGCGGGGATCAGGTGGCCGAAGGCCTCCTGGATCGCGCCCTTCGTCATCGACTGCAGCCAGAGCCGCTGGACGGGCTTGTCCGCTCCCGCGGCCTCGTACACGTAGGCGAAGATCAGCTCGCCCTCACGCCCGGCATCGCAGGCATTGACGACCCTGTCCACGTCGTCGCGCGCGAGCTGGCGCTTGATCACGTTCATCTGCTTCTTCGAGCGCTCGTCGCGCACCACGAGCTTGAAGCGCTCGGGCACGATCGGCAGGTCGGCCATGCGCCACTTCTTCCACTCCGGCTTGTACTCGTCGGGCTCGGCGAGCTGCACGAGATGGCCGACGGCCCACGTGATGACGTGCTCGGGGCCGTCGAGATACCCCTCCGACTTGACGAACGGGCCGGGCAGGACGCGCGCGAGGTCGCGGCCGACCGAGGGCTTCTCAGCGATGACAAGAGTCTTGCTCACGGGCGCTGAGGGTAGCGCCGACGTCCGCGGAGGACAGGATCAGCGCGCGCAGGGCCCGGTCGAGACGTTCCCGCGGGCGTCGGCCAGCGCAGTGCGCACGACCGTGTCCGGGACGCCGTACCCGCCCTGGGCGCCGCCCACCGTGGCCGCGAAGACCGTGGTCAGGACCCGCCCGTTCGCATCGACCACCGGGCCGCCCGAGTTCCCCTCGCGCACGAGCCCTCGCAGCGAGGTGATCAGCCGCCGTACCGGTCCGCGGCCGTAGGCGTCGTCCGTGAGCGACTCCTGGGTCTCGCCGATGCGTCCGGGTCGGGCGTCGTAGGGACCGTTCTCGGGGTACCCGAGGATCGCCGCCGCGGTCCCGGGAGGCGCGTTCGACGCGAGCGGCAGCGCGGGCGCGTCGAGCCCGTCCACCCGGAGGATCGCGACGTCGTTGCGGGGGTCGAAGTGAATCGCGTGGGCGGTCAGGCCGGGGCCGTCGCCGTGCACCTTCACCACCGTGTCGTCCTCGCCGGCGACGACGTGGGCGTTGGTCACCACCACGCCCGACCGCGCCACCCACCCCGAGCCCTCGACCCCCAGCCCGCAGGCGGTGCCGAGGATGCGCACGACGGAGGCGGAGGCGGAGCGGACGTCGGGGTCGCGCAGGATCCCGCCCGTCGGCGGGGGGACGTCGGCACGCGGCCCGTTGATCTGCGGGAAGGGGTCGACCCTGGCAAGCGCGTTGAGGATCGCCCCCGACGGCGGCAGGAGCTGGTTGAGGCGTTGGAGCACGACCGACCGCTGGATGTCGTCGCGCAGCTGACCGGCGCCCGGCGTCTGCAGCGCGACCGCCCCCAGGAGCCACGCGATCCCGAACGCGATACACGCGCTCAACGCGCCGCCGAGGAGCCCGTCGAACACTCCGAAGCCGGGGATGCGTATGCGCCGGCGCAGCTCGAACCCGAGGAGCTCCAGCCCCGACGCGAGGAGACCGCCCAGGAGCACCGCGCCGGCCAGGCCGAACAGCGGCGCGTAGGGCGACCTCGAGCCCTGGGACAGCAGCAGCGGGACCAGCCGAGTCCCGAGGAACGCGCCCGCGGCGAAGCCCAGGAGGGACAGGAACCCCACGACGAAGCCCCGCGCGTAGCCGTACACGGCGAGGACGGATACGAACACGAGGATGATCCAGTCGAGGGTGGTCACGCCGCCCCAGCCTAAGGCTCGTCCGTGGACAGCACCGTTTAGATTCCCCTGGTGTCCACACAGCGCACAAGGGTGCACACGCCGGGCCCCGATGGCCGCCACCGCCGTGTGACGCACCGTCTCGTGCCGCTCGGCGGGCTCGCCTTCGTCGCGTTCATCTTCGGCGTCGTCATGGGCGCCGGCTACGTGCCACCCGAGCGTAAGGCCGCCGACCGCTTCGCGCATGCCTGGCAGAAGGGTGACTACCGCGCGATGTACGACCAGCTCTCGGACGCGTCGCGCAAGCGTGTTTCCTTCGACAGCTTCCAGGGCGCCTACCGTGACGCCGCGGGGACGGCGACAACCCGCTCGTTGCGCTTCGGCAGCGCCACCGGCGGTGGCGACTCGGTGTCGGTGCCCGCGACCGTGCGTACCGCCGCGTTCGGCACGATCAAGACCAAGCTGGCCCTGCCCTTCGAGGGCGGGCGAGTGAAATGGAGCCCCGCCCTCACCTTCCCCGGCGTCGCCGCCGGCCAGACGCTCACGCGGGAGACCGAGCTGCCGGAGCGGGCGGCGATCCTCGCCGGCAACGGGGACGCGCTGGCCCGGGGGCCGAACCGGCTGTCGGCCGGCGGCACGTCCTCCGACCTCGTCGGCAGCCTGGGGCCCATCTCGCCCGCCAACCAGGCCTACTATCGCGCCCTGGGGTACCCGGACAGCGCGCAGGTCGGCACGTCGGGTCTCGAGCAGGGGCTCGAGAGTCAGCTGGCCGGAACGCCCGGCGGGCGGCTGCTGGCCGGAAACCGCGTGCTGGCGCGGTCTCAACCGCGACGGGCGAAGGACGTCCGCACCACGATCGACCTCAAGATCGAGGACGCCGCCACGACGGCGCTCGGCGGCCGCCTCGGCGCGGTTGCGGTCATCAGGCCGCAGACCGGCCAGGTGCTGGCGCTGTCGGGCATCGCCCTCGACGGCCTGCAGCCCCCCGGGTCCACGTTCAAGATCATCACCACGACCGCCGCGCTGGAGGACAAGAAGGTCAAGCTGACCGACCAGTTCCCCGTCCAGACCGCCGCGCTGCTCTCCGGCGTACCGCTGTCCAACGCGAGCGGCGAGTCCTGCGGAGGCAGCTTCGTGAACTCGTTCGCCGAGTCGTGCAACTCGGTGTTCGCACCGCTCGGCGCGAAGGTCGGCCCCAAGCGGCTGGTGCAGACCGCCGAGAAGTACGGGTGGAACGAGCAGCCCTCGATCCCGGGGGCGGCCGAGAGCACGATCCCCCCGGGGGACCAGATCGGCGACGACCTCGCGGTCGGCTCGACCGCCATCGGCCAGGGCATGGTGCTGGCGACGGCGCTGCAGATGGCCTCGGTGGGCGCGACCATCGCCAACGACGGGGTCCGCGCGCACCCGACGCTGCTGCGCGGGCAGTTCCCGCGCGTGACCCGGGTGACGAGCCGGCGGGTCGCGCGCACGATCCGCGGCCTGATGATCGAGGTCGTGCGCTCGGGCACCGGCGTGAAGGCGGCGCTGCCCGGCGTCACCGTCGCCGGCAAGACCGGGACCGCCGAGCTGGGCGGGCCACCCGGCGCCAACGAGGACCCGAACAACAGCGACGCCTGGTTCACGAGCTTCGCGCCGGCCGGGAACCCGCGCGTGGCGGTCGGGGTGCTGGTCGTGAAGGCGGGGGCAGGCGGAGACTTCGCGGCCCCGGTCGCCGCGGAGGTGCTGCAGACGGCGCTCCGGCGCGTGAAGTAGTGGGGCGGCCGCCGTTCGCGGAGCGGTGCCGCGCCCGAGCGTAGCTAGCATGTTGGGCATGGGACTCGACGCGAGCACAGCAAGCGCCCTCCTCTCGGCGCTCCGACTTGCCCACGAACACGGCAGCGCCGAAGCGGCACTCGCGGCCGCCGGAATCGACCTGCCGGAGGCGGGGCGGTTGGACGCGTCAGCCAGTGGCCTTGGGGCATTGACCACCGATGAATCCGCGAGCGAAGCCTTGGCCGTCGGGTTTCTCGCCGGCCGTGTCGCTCAGCGTCCGCGCGCGCGGACCCGGCGGGTCCTGCCCGATCCGACAGCGTTCGTCATGGATCGGGACCTGGTCGTGCAGACCGCGGAAGGCGAGTCGATCCTGCGACTGCCGTGGTTCGAGGACGGCCTGTTCGTCGGGCGCCAGCTTCCCGACATCTCCGAGATGCCCACGCATGTTCGCGCGCTGGCGATCGAGAACTATCGGGCCGCGCTGGCCGGCGAGCGCGGCCGGTACTCGTTTACGAGCTACGGCCACCAGTACTCGGTGGACGCGGTCCCCGTGCCCGGCGACGGCGGACGCATCCAAGCGGTGCTGGCGATCGCCACGCCCGACCACTCCTTCGCCTCCGCCGCCACCGCATACGAGAGAGTGGCGGAGCGCCTGGACCGGCAGGCCACGCTCGCCGAGCAGCGCGCCGAGCGGCATCGCTTCGCCGGTCGCAGCGACGCGGAGGTCGCCACGCGCCGCGAGGCCCAGAGGGCTTACGAAGCCGCGGAGCGAGCCAGGAACAATGGGGCCCGGCTGCGCCTACGCCACGCCGCCGCCGCACCCGCCGACCCGCCGTCCCTCACACCGCGCGAGCTCGAGGTCCTGAGCCTCGCGTCCCACGGCCTCACCTACGCTGAGAGCGCCGAGCAGCTCGCCGTGACCGTCGCCACGGTCAGGACGCACTTGAAGAACATCTACCCCAAGCTCGGGGCGAGCGACAAGGCCGCCGCCGTCGCCGCGGCCATGCGTCACGGCCTGATCGCGTAGCCGCAGCGCCTCGTCGGGGCCAGCCCGGCCTCTCGTGCCCGCGTATCAAACGTTTGGGGGATTTACCCAGGCCGACGCGGTGCCGATACTGATTCGTGGAGAGGGTTCACATTTTCGCGTCAACAGCAGGCCTGATCGCGCCTGCTGCCGCCTACGGCGGCGGCCTAGCCGTCGCGTCGGGCCGGCGATGGGGGGGTGAGCGCTCGAGATGAGCCCGCTCGACGTCTCGACCTTCACGAGTCCCGAGGAAGCGATCGAGTTCATCGGCAACATCCTGGAGGCCTCGACCACGGCGCCCGTGGGCTTCGGTTTCGTGGATCGAGACTTTCGCATCCGCCGGCTGAACGAAACGCTGGCCGCGGTCAACGGCCTCCCCTTGGACGAGCAGCTCGGCCGGAGCGTGGCCGAGGTGGTGCCGGACCTGTGGCCCCACATCGAACCCGTCTACCGGCAGGTGCTGGACACCGGACAGCCCGTGGTCAACCAGGAGCATGAGGGTGAGGCCCCTTCGGCGCCCGGAGACGTCCGTGCCTGGCTTACGAGTTGTTACCCGGTCCGGCTCGATGACGAGATCATCGGCATCGGCCTGTTCGTCGTCGACATGACCGAGCGCAAGCGGGCCGAGGACTTCCGCTCGGTGGTCATGAACAACATGGTCGAGGGTCTGTGCGCATCCGACTGCGAGGGCCGGCTGACATTCATGAATGCGGCGTCCTGCCGGATGCTGGGCTGGACCGAGGACGAACTACGTGGCAAGTCCGTGCATCGGGCGATCCACTTCCAGCACGGCGACGGCTCGCCCCACCTCCAGGAGGACTGCGAGCTGATGAAGGTGGTCACACAGCGAAAGACGATCAGCACCACCGATGACGTCTTTACCCGGAAGGACGGCTCGATGTTCCCGGTCGCCTGCTCGGCCGCTCCGCTGATGAACAACGACGACACCGTGCGAGGCATGGTCGTGGGCTTCCGCGACATCACCGAGGAGAAGGCCGAACAGCAGCGCGTGCAGCGCGAACTCAACGCGCTCACCTGGCTGGGGCGCATCCGCGATGCCCTCGATGAAGACAGGTTCGTCCTCTATTCCCAGCCCATCGTTCCTCTCAAGGACGGCGGCGAGCGCAGCCAGGAAGTGCTGCTGCGCATGGTCGGGCGCGACGACAAGATCATCCTGCCGGGGGCCTTCCTGCCGCCGGCGGAGAAGTACGGCCTCATCGCCGAAATCGATCAATGGGTCATCGCCCGGGCGATCGCTCTGGCGGGAACCGGCCAGCAGGTCAAGGTCAACCTTTCAGCCGAGTCGGTCGGGAGCCGCGAGCTTCTCCGGTTCGTCGAACTGGAGCTGACGGCCTCCGGCGCGCCTCCCGGCAACCTCGTCTTCGAGATCACCGAGACAGCACTGATGCGGGATCTCGCCGCGGGCGAAGCCTGCACCCGCGGCCTCGTGGATTTGGGCTGCAGCGTCGCGCTCGACGACTTCGGCACCGGCTTCGGCAGCTTCACCTATCTGAAGTACCTACCCATCGAATACCTCAAGATCGACATCGAGTTCGTGCGCGACCTGACGACGAACCCGGCCAGCGAGCACGTCGTCAAGGCGATCGTCAGCCTGGCGCAGGGTTTCGGTCAGCAGACGATCGCCGAGGGCGTCGAGGACGCCGACACGCTCGAACTCCTCCGCGGCTACGGCGTCGACTTCGCCCAGGGCTTTCACCTCGGGCGGCCGTTCCCTCTCGAAAGGTTTGCGAGGGCCGGCGGCGCCTAGACGTCGAGCTCGACCCGCTTCCCCCCGTTGGGGGATGTGGACGATCTGATGCGGTGCCGATAAGACCCGTGGAGAGGATTCATATTCTCGAGTCAAACGCAGGCCTTATTGCGCCTGCTGCCGTCGACAGCGGCGGCGTGGTCGTCCTGTCGGGCCACCGATGCGATGGGCGATCGAGATGAGCGGCGTGCTTGCGGCGCCACCACGCAGTGGCAGAGCGACGACCTCCGTGCTGGTGGTCGATGACCGGGCACCCGACCGTGAGCTGCTGGCGACCGTGCTCACCCACCTGGGACACCGGGTGCGGGAGGCGGCAAACGGTGAGGAGGGAATCGAGTTCGCGCGCACCGAGCGGCCCGACCTGATCCTGGCCGACATCCTGATGCCGACCATGGACGGCTACGAGTTCGTACGCCGGCTGCGCAGCGACCCGGCCGCAGCAGACATCCCGGTGGTCTTCTGCACCGCCACCTACGCGGTGGATGAGGTCCGGCGCCTCGCCGACGCCTGCGGTGTGTCGCAGATCCTGATCAAGCCCTACGGGCCCCCGGAGATCATGCGCATCGTCAAGGCGGCGCTCGGCTCCCCGCCTGAGCCGGTCGCACCGCTGGCCGCCGAAGACTTCCACCGCGAGCACCTGCGGGTGCTCAACGCCGCGCTGATCCAGAAGGTGGACGAGCAGGAACGACTCCACCGGCGCTTCCGCCAGCTGGTGGAGCAGCTCCCGGCGATCGTCTACCTCTGGGAGGCGGGCACGGATGGCCAGTGTTACTTCGTCAGCCCGGCGGTCGAACCGGTCCTGGGTTACTCGGTGGAGGAGTGGTTGGCCGATCCGCGGCTCTGGGCCGACCGCATCCATCCTGACGACCGCGACCGAGTCGTCGCCGCAGAGCTGCGGTCACGAGAGACGGGTGAGGATCTCGCCTGCGAGTACCGCATGCTTGCCAAGGACGGTCACCTCGTCTGGATTCGCGACCAGGCCGCCGCGATCCGAAGCGACGGCGCTGGGCACCACCTGCAGGGTCTGATGTACGACGTGAGCGCCGAGAAGGAGGCCCAGGACTCGCTCCGTCGCTCTCGCGAGGAAACGATCCGTCGTCTCTCGCGGGCCGCAGAATTCCGGGACGACGAGACCGGTGCACACATCGAGCGCGTGAGTCACTACTGCGAGCTGATAGCGGTGCGCCTGGGCCTCGGGCCCGAACTCTGTGAGCAGATGCGGATCGCCAGCCCAATGCACGACGTCGGCAAGATCGGCGTTGCGGACGCGATCCTGCTCAAGCGCGGCCCGCTCGATGCGGACCAGCGGGCCGAGATGGAGCGCCACGCCGATATCGGCTACCGCATCCTGGCCGGCTCGGGAGCCGAGCTCCTCGATCTCGCGGCGACGATCGCCCGGACTCATCACGAGCGCTTCGACGGCAGCGGCTACCCGCGGGGACTGGAGGGCGAGGAGATCCCCCTGGAGGGACGAATCGCCGCCGTCGCGGACGTCTTCGACGCGCTGACGAGCGACCGCCCCTACCGCCCGCGCTTCAGCCGTACCGAAGCCGTCGACATGATGCGAGCCGACCGAGGTTCGCACTTCGACCCGCGCGTTCTCGATGCCTTTCTCGGAGCCGAAGACGAGATCAGCGCAATCGCGGGGCAACCGGCCCCGGCGATCGCTGCGACATAACCGTGTCTGGAGTGGTCGGGGGCTACACGTCGAGCTCGACGGTGCCCTCCTTCTGCGGCACCGTCGGACTCTTGATGTGGAACTCGAGCGGGCGGTCCGAGAGCGAGGAGAGCTTGATCTTGAACAGCAGCATCGAGCCCTGCTGGACGACGCCCGAACCGGCTGCGCTGGATCCCGACGGGATCAGCTGCCCGTGCGCGACCGGGCGCGCGCGGTAGGCGAACGGATTGGTCTTGGCGATGGCGACGGGACGGAAGCGCTTGTCCAGCGTGTCCGTGATCTCGAAGTCGTCGGAGGCCATCTGGGTCTGGCCGCTCGTGTTCTGGCCGCGCACGAAGACGGCGAACCAGACCTCGTCGGCGGCGAGCGTCCCCGGCACGCCCTGCATGTAGGCACGGTCCTCGCTGTCCTGCGGGTTGAGGATCCGCGAGATCTGCACCTGGTAGGCGATCGGCCCGACGTCGAGGTAGGTGCCCTCGGTCGCGCCGAACGTGGTGGTCTTCTCCTTCCCGCACGCGCCCAGCGGCAGCGCGAGGCCGACAACGGCGATCGCGGCGGCGATGTGGCGCGGGCGCGGTCTCACGGCGCGGCGGATCCTATCCGCCCGCGAGCGTCGGGCGCTTGCCCCGCAGCCGGTCCTCCTCGAGGATCGCGCGGAGGCGCCGGAGCGCCTTTCGGTTCTTGCGCCGCAGCCACGAGCGTGCGCCGAAGGACTCCATGATTCGATCGGCGAGGTTGCCCGGAGCCGACTCGAAGGTGAACTCGACCTTGGTGAGCTCGGAGCCCAGCGGCGTGAGCCGATACTCGCCCAGCGTGCGTATCCGGTTGTACTTCCCCGTACGGCCGCGCTCGACGATCCGGTAGGGGGCCTCGACCTCGATGAAGGACACGTCCGCCCAGTCGAAGCGGTTGAGGGGGATCTTGATGCGGAAGCGCGCTCCCGCCCCCTCGCCGTAGGTGTCCTCGCGAAGCAGGTGCCAATCGACGAGGAAGTGGTCGGTGAACTCCGCGTGGTTGGCGATGTCCGCGAGGTACTCGAAGACGTCCTCGCGCCGCCGCGCGACCGTGACGCTGATTGTCGTCGGGTCCACGGCTGCGGATTCTATGCCCGCCGCGGAGCCCGCTCAGGCGGCGCGAACTGCGCGGACGGCCAGCCCGCGTTCGAGCCCGTGGACGCGCTCGCAGCGGATCGGCTCCTCCCGGCGGTGCGGGCGACACAGCTCGCAGAGCACGCGGCCGTCCTCGTACACGTGGATGTTCTCTCCCGGCAGCGGGGTGCGCCGGCAGTCGAGGCAGCGGCACTCGCCCGCGTCCAGGCGGTGCAATG
>JAWVFS010000207.1:0-7303 GCA_033855795.1 Solirubrobacteraceae bacterium
ACAGCGCGGGGAGGAGCGTCAGCGCCTGCCGTCGTGGCTGCGACGTGCGCTTCACGACGCGAACGGCCAGTGGGGAGCTCGTCGGAATCCGCCGGTCGATGGACCTTGCGCCGTCCGAACCGAGCAACGCATACAGACTCGCGGGATTCCCGGGCGCCTCCTCCTCCGCGGCCAGCCGCAAGCTGACCTTCGCGCAGAACGGGACCAACGACGTCTTCCTGGCCGCGACCGTGGGCCCGTCGATCGCCGATCCGCTCAACGGCATCGTCCGCACCGATCAGGTGAAGGCGAATCCCGGCGCGTCCGGCGCCTTCAAGGCCAGCGCCGTGCCCAACCTGATCCCGCCGGCGACCACCGGCTACTACGCCTTCGGCAGCTTCCTCTCGCCGCGTTACCAGTTCGCTTCCGCATCGGGCCAGCAGGACCATCCCTACGGCGTCGGCGACGGCTTCACCGACGGCGAGATCCCTCCCGTCCCGACGCGGCGGACCCCCCGCCCCTTCGGCGCCGACCGCATTGGCGCCGTCGTCGTGACACCGAACCCGGCGCTGTTCCCACCGCCTTGGCCGGCGGCGATCTACGGGCCGGGATTCACCCGCAGCCACTACGACCTCTTCGTCACCGCCGACTACAACGCCGCGCGCGGGATCGTGACCCTGGCCACCGATCCGTCCGGCCATGGCTTCGGACCGCGGAGCACGACCACGGTGACCAGCAATGGCACGCCGACGACCTTCCTCAGCTACGGACGTGGGCGCGACCTCGACGGCGACGGCGCCATCGGCGACGGCCTCAACGACGGCGTCGGCCCCACCAGCCACATCCAGGCCAACGGCAGCGCGTTGCCGTCGCGCAAGCCGATCGATGGGCTGCAGTCGGGGCTCGTCCAGACCGTCGTCGACAACATGGCGCTGGGGCGTTCGCTCAAGGCCGGCCTCGACATCCCGGGCGTCGGCAGCAACCTCGTCGATCCCTCCAAGATCATGTACTACGGGCTGAGCTTCGGCGGCATTTACGGGACCATGCTCATGGGCACCGACCCGCTCTTCCACCAGGGGCTGCTCAACGTGCCCGGCGGGCCGATCGTCGACATCGCGCGCCTGTCGAGCTTCCGTGGCGACCTGGCCACCACGCTCGGGCGCTCCCGGCCGAGCCTGCTCAACGGCGGCCCTGGGCTTAACGGCTTCACCGAGGACCTGCCGCTGCGCAACGACCCGCCGATGGTCATCACGCACCCCGGCGCGTCCGCGCTTCAGGAGCTGTTCGGCTCGTCGAACTGGTACGAGCGCACCGGCAGCCCCGAGACGTTCGCGCCGCGCATCCGGCTGCGACCCGATCCCGCCTGGGCCGCCAACCCCAAGAACGTCGCCTTCCAGACGGCGTACGGCGACGGCACCGTCCCCAACCCGACGGCCGGGACGTTGTACCGCGCCGGCAATCTCTTCGATCGCGTCGTCTACTACCGCAACGACAAGACGCCCACGTATGACTCCGACCCGCACGGCTGGCTCGCCGATCCGACGCTCGCCGGAAGGACGTCGGGCGAGCAGCAGCTCGCGGCGTTCCTCTCCACAGGGCAGCTCGTCAACACCAATCCCGCCTGGCTCGAGACCCCGATCGCCGATCCCAACAACCTCGAATGCCTGCACTTCCCCGATCCGCAGACCGGGCAGCAGCAAGTCCGCCAGCCCTTCCCGGCGAGCGGTGACTGCCCGCCGGCGCCGCCGCACTGACGGGCAGCGGCTTCCCCTAATAGACGGCGGCTGGACTGGCCTCCCGGGCGCCGATAGGGTCGGCACGCCAGCGGCTCTCACACCGCAACCGAGGAGAAGAGCAGGATGGCCGACGAGACTGTCGTACGCAATCCGGACGAAGGGGATGCGATCTGGATGTTGGGCGGCCGGTATGAGGTCAAGGTCGCGGGCGACCAGACGGACGGCGCGATGACGGTGGTGGAGATGTGGATGCCGGCCGGGATGGGCCCGCCGCCGCACACGCACCCTGGCGCCGAGACCGTCTACGTGCTCGAGGGCAAGATCAACTACCACATCGGCGACGAGACGTTCGAGGGCCCCGCCGGTTCGACCTTCCACATCCCTCCGGGGGTGGTCGAGAACTTCGAGCCGATCGAGGAGACGCGCGTGCTCGTCACCTACACGCCCGGCGGGATCGAGAAGTTCTTCACCGAGGCGGGCGAGCCGGCGCAGTCGCCCGGGCTCCCGCCACCGCCGGACGGGCCGCCCGACATCGACCGGATCGTGAGCATCGGCCAGAAGTACGGGATGGACATCCAGCCGCCCGCGTAGCGCGCGCCTACCGGTACACGATCTGCTCGTCCCAGTCGGCCCGGCGGCCCTCTCGAGTGAGGTCCCACATGTTCCAGACCGGCTCGATCGTGCCGACGTGTCGCGGGTCCTGGTCCGCGTCGGTCGGAGCGTAGAAGAGCTCGGACGCCCAGAAGTGGCGGACCGTGTCGCCGTCGCGGTGGAACACGTTCAGTCGACGGCATCTACGAAGACGTGCAGGGCAGCATCCAGCGCGGGATGAACGCGCTGGCGCGCCGGCGGCGGGTCCCCTCTTCGGCTGAGCGAGTTCGTCAGGGCTCACGCCGGCGCAGCCGATCGAGCGGCTTCCCGAGCAGCTGCGCCAGGCGGTAGCGGCGGCTGCCCTTGAAGGATTCGACCGCGTTCCAGTGTTCCCGAATCCGGCCGCGCTCGTCCTCGATGCTCGCGCGTTCCTCCTGGAGCTGGTCGCGTAGCGCCTCGTTCTCGAGGCGCATCAACAACGCGCGCGCCTCGGTCGCCCACTCAAGGCGCGTCAGGCGTTCGACCTCGGCCAGCGGCCCCTCGGCCGGCGGGCGTGGCTCCAAGCGTCGCAGCAGCGCGACCAAATCGGCCGCATGCGCGAAGGCTCCGTGGGTGGCCGACACCGTGTGGCGGTTGACCGCGCCCATCTCGACCTCGTAGTCGCCGAGGTCGCGCGCCAGGCGCGCACCGTCGATGATGGCGGGCGTGGCCGACCCGCCGAAGCCGTCGGCCTCGAGCGCTGCGTAGCTCGAAGCCGTGACCCAGCCATCTCCCCCGCTGTCGCCGATCACGTATGCGGCGCGGCCGCAGGACATCGCCTCGAGGACCGCGCGGCCGTAGCCCAGAACGACGTCGGCCTCGCAGATGGCCACCTCGGGATGGTGTGAGACCGTCCCGTGAGCACCGACCTCGGTGGTCGCGATGCCCCGCTCGGCGCACGCCCTCACGATCATGTCCCGCTGGTCGCCGCGCAGGTAGTTGCCCAGGAGCAGGGCGGTCTTCGGCCGCGTGTTCAACCGCCCGCGCGGACTGAACCGGACGAGGTCCAACGGCTGGCGCAGGCGCACGAGCTCCGGCTCGCGGGCCATGCCCGCGAAGCGCTGGCCGATGCGGTCGTTGAGCACCACGACGGCGTTGACGACATCGGGCACCTGTGGCGGGCGCTGGATGTTCACGTGGATGGTGTGCGCGACGAAGACCCGCGGGGCCGCGGGATAGCGCTCGGCCATGAGGCAGGCGTGGACGCCGTCCTGTACGAGCACGCCGTCACAGTTCTCCGGGAGCTCGCCGTCCTCTACGACCCGCAGCCCGCGGTCGCGCGCGAGGCCCGCCGCCTCCCCCATCTCGGTGGCGTGCACGGTGACCTCGTGCCCGAGGGCCTGGAGGTGCTCGGCCACCGTGAGCACGTACGTCTCGCTTCCGCCGACCGCGCCCATCCGAAAGGCGCTGAACACGAGCTTCACCGCAGGCTGGCCTCGAGCGTCGTCCAGCGGTCCACGTCGGGCAGCCCGAACTCGTGCAGCTTGGGCACCTCGCCGACCCGGCGATACCCGAAGTGGCGCTCGTACCAGGCGATCGTCGAGGGACGGTCGGCGTTGGTGACCACGCGGCGCGCCCCGGCGTCGCGCATCCGCCGCATCCGCAGCTCCTGGAGCGCCCGGCCGACGCCCCGATCCCGGTGGTCGGGCGCGACCGCGAGCAGGGTCGTCTTCCCGAGCGGGGCATCCCCGGGCCCAACGAGGCGGAAGCCGGCGACCCCGATCACCCCGTCCTCGGACTCGGCGACGTACCACCGGCCGACGTCGAAGTCGTGCATCTCCGGGGACGGCACGCGGTGCATGTTCGCCGTCCTCAGGACGTCGAGCATCGCCTCACGGTCGGAGGGCAGCGTGGCCGGCCGAATCCTGAAATCCATCGCTGACCGAATCGTAGGCCTGCCGGCGCGCTGCGCGTCGCTAGGCTGCGGCCATGGCGCGGCCGCAACCTGAGCTGCGGGTCTGCTCCCTGTATCCGGACCGCCTGAACATCTACGGGGATCGCGGAAACCTGATGGTGCTCGCACAGCGCTGCGCGTGGCGCGGCATCGGGCTCACGGTGGTGCCGGCCGACGTCGGCGACGCGATCGATCCCGATGCCCACGACCTGTTCTACATCGGCGGGGGGCAGGACCGCGACCAGCGCGTGGCCGGGCTCGATCTCGTGGAGACCAAGCGCGAGGCGCTGCGCGGCGCCGCCGCGCGAGGCGCCGCGGTCCTTGGTGTGTGTGGCGGCTACCAGATGCTGGGAAACAACTATGAGGTCGATGGCCGTCGTCTGCCCGGAGCCGGACTCGTGGACGTCCGCACCGAGCGTCCGCCCGCCCCGCGGCTCATCGGGCCCGTGTCGGTCGAGATCGAGCTCGATGACGGCACGGCGCGGGTGCTGGCGGGGTTCGAGAACCACGGTGGGCGGACGCACCTCGGACCCGCGGAGCGCCCACTCGGCCGCGTGCTCCACGGCCACGGCAGCAACGGGCGTGACGGCTGGGAGGGCGTGCGCCGGGGGAACGTGATCGGCACCTACCTGCACGGGCCGCTGCTGGCCAAGAACGCCTGGTTCGCCGACTGGCTCATCGCCGCGGCGCTCGGGGTCCCCCAACACGAGCTGCCGCCCCTAGAGGACGCCGGCGAGGAGGCCGCGCACCGCTCGGGCGTCCGAGCCGCCGCGAGTGCGCCCGAGGCTGTGGAGGAGGACCGCGGCCTCTACGAAGACGTGTGGCTGCGAGCACGCCTCGACGCAAACCTCGACTCCGTCTATCCGTTCGACGAGGCGCCCTTCGCCCCGCGCGCCTTCCCGCCGGCGTCCACCGCGACCGCGCTCACGTACACCAAGCTGGACGTCGCCCGCGCCGCCGGCCGGGTGAGCCGCGCCGGGCGACACGGCGCCGGGACCGCCGCGCCCGGTCGCCTGCTGCTGCGCCTGGTCCCCGATGCGATCGGGCGGCTCGCGGAGCGGCTGCCGCGGGGCTCCGTGCTCGTCAGCGGCACGAACGGCAAGACGACGACGGCGCGGATGCTCGCCGCGATGCTGCGCGCCGGCGGGCGCTCGGTCGTGCACAACCACGCCGGCGCGAACTCGCACTGGGGCGTCGCGACGGCGCTCGTCGACCAGGAGGGCGAGCAGGGCGTCTTCGAGCTCGACGAGGCCTGGCTGCCGTTGGTCGCGGACCAACTCCTCCCCCGCCTGCTCGTGCTCTGCAATCTGTCCCGCGACCGCCTGGACTCCTACGGAGAGATCGAGCGCATCGGCACCCTGTGGGGTGGGCTCCTGCGCGCGCATCCCGAAGCCCAGCTCGTGATCAACGCCGACGACCCGCGGCTCGTCGCGCTGGCTCGCGCACGTGGCGGCGGCGCCCGAGCCGGGATCACCCACTTCGGGATCGACGACCCGTCGGTGGGTCGGGCCGAACCCCGGCATCCCCGGGAAGGCCGGACCTGTCCGAGCTGCGGCGCCGAGCAGGCCTACGAGCGGGCCTTCGTCGGCCATCTCGGGCACTACGCCTGCCCGGCCTGCGGGGCGCGGCGTCCGCGGCCCGAGGTCGCCGCCACCGCGGTGCGCATGGAGGGAACAGCGGGGTCGACGATGTCGGTGCGCACGCCGGCGGGGCAGCTCGAGTTCCGGGTCGGGCTGCCGGGGCTGCACAACGTCTACAACGCCCTGGCCGCGGTCGCCGCCGCCGTGCACCTCGGCCTGCTGCCGGCGGCGCTGCACGACGGGCTCGAGGCCATGGAGGTTCCCTTCGGCCGCGCCGAGACCGTCGACGTCGGCGGCACGGCGGTCCACGTCTGGCTGATGAAGAACCCGGTCGGGGCCAACGCGATCCTGGAGACGCTCGAGCTCGAGCGCCCGCGGCCGGGCTTCGACCTCTGGATCGCGCTCAACGACCTCGGCCCGGACGGGCGCGACGTCTCGTGGATCTGGGACGTCGACTTCGAGTCGTTCGCGGCCCGGGTCCGGAGCGTCACCTGCACCGGCCGGCGGGCGCCGGAGCTCGCGCTGCGGCTCAAGTACGCCGGGTGGCCGATCGACGCGGTCGACGTCGACGAGGACCTTCCGCGCTCGTTCGAGCGCGCGGTCGCACGCGCGCCGAGGCGGCTCGTGGCCCTGCCGACCTACACGGCGCTGCTGCAGCTCGAGGCCGCGCTCGAGGACCACGGCGCGGCCTCGAGCGAATGGGCGGCGAGCGCGCCCCGATTGGTCGCCACGTAGAGCCGGGCCGTGGGACGAGCGCAACTCGCAGCCATCGCGCCGCCCGCCGCCGCCCCCGCGCGACCGGCGCCTCCGCCGGGACCGTACGTCGTGGCGGGCCTGGGGCGAGCGGGGCGGGCGGCCGTCGGCGCGCTCTTGCGCCTCGCCGGCCCCGGCGCGGTCGTCGCCTGGGACCGCGCCGTCACGAAGGAGACGCGGCGCCTCCAGCGCGAGCTGGAGGCACGGGGCGTGCGCACCCACCTCGGCCGCGACGTTCCGACGGCCGCCGGGTCGCGTCCCGCCCGCACCCTGATCAGGAGCCCCGGGATCAGCTTCCGCAGCCGGCCCGTCCGCGAGGCCCGCGAGGCCGGCCTCGAGGTGATCGACGAGCTCGAGCTGGGATGGCGGCTGAGCGGCATGCCCATCCTCGCCGTCACCGGGACCAACGGGAAGTCGACGGTGGCACGGCTCGCCACGGCCCTGCTGACGGCGAGCGGGCGCCGCGCGCGGCTGGCCGGGAACACGGACTTCGGCGAGCCCCTCTCCACAGTGGCCGCGGAGCCTCTGGACTGGATCGTGTGCGAGGTCTCCAGCTATCAGCTCGAGGGCTGCCCTTCCCTGTTGCCCGAGGTCGCGGTCTTCACCAACCTGACAGCGGAGCACCTGGCCCGCCACCGCTCGATGCGGCGCTACGGGGAGACCAAGCGCCGGCTCTTCGTGCGAGGAGACACGGCCGTGGCGCGCGCGATCATCGACGTGGACGATCCCTT
>JAWVFS010000208.1:0-5023 GCA_033855795.1 Solirubrobacteraceae bacterium
GGCCTTGTCGGCTTGGGCAGCGTCGTTGGTGGCGTAGGTAGACGCCTTCGGCGGGCGGGTGCTCTACAACATCGACCCAAGACCAGCAACCAAGGCCGAACCTGCCGGAGCCACGACAATGCGTCGCGACGGCCCCGAGGCGCTCGCCGAGTTTCGGGCTTGGCGCCGCGATAACGACGCGCGGACGCCCGTGCTGCCACTCCCGATCACGGGGTGACGACTCGCGCCACCATCGAGCGTTCACCCCATCCGGAGCACGCCCCTTCAAGCCGTGGGGCTGCGGGCGTGCGCACGCTTCCGCTTTGGACGAAAAGCAGGAGTGCCGGATCTTGCAGGAGTAGCGCTTGCGGAACTGCTCCGGGCGCGGTCAGCGCCCGGCGAGCGGAAGGCTCGCGAGGATGCGGCGCTCTGCCGATCCGAGCTCGTTCGCGGCGCTCTGCAAGGCGACGATGATGTCTGGGACGCCGCGCCCGCCATCGGCGCCGAGGCCGGAGTAATCGTCCAACACCTTGAGCGTCGCGCCGCGCAGCTCCGAGATTCGGGTGCGGACCTCCTCTGAGGGGTCAACGCCGGAAGCGGCGCCGGCGGGCAGCGAGCTGGGGGATCCGGACGCAAACGCAACCATCGGTCTCTTATCGCCTGCCGCGCGCCGGACCGCATACCCCAAAGCGGCGATTTTTGGTGATCGGAGCGGGGAAATACCGCAATCCGGTTAGGGCGGTTTGTCCGGCTTCCTCGGCGAAGGCTCAAGACGCCCGGTGTGGCGCTCGACGCAGGGGGCATGTCGGGCAATCGTCAGTTGCTCTTTTCGATATTTCTGCTGATGCTGGTGCCAGCGGCAGCTGAGGCGCGTGACGTGCCGCTCAACAGCCTCGGGACGAGCGCCGGCCAAGCGCAGCGCCGCGCGGACGCAACGATCCTGCTCCGACCCGGCGCCACGGTGCGAACGGACTTCGCCGTGCGGGAGGGACACGGGGTGACGGCCCAACTCGAACGGCGGGATCGCTGCAGCGCCAACCTGCAGGTGACCGCCCGCCTGGGCGATCAGGCTGCCAGCACCCCGATCGGCCGCACGACCCGAACCGCGTCCTTCAGGCTGACCGCCCCCGCCGGGACGACGCGAGTGTCGTTGAGCCTGACCCAACTGCGCGACAAGGCGAAGAACGCGCGAACCAAGAAGCGCCGCGCCCGAGCCAAGACGCGCCGCGCCCCGACCAAGGCGCGCGGTAAGGGCAAGGCGCGCGGAAAGGCCAAGGCGGCGCGTCGCCCGGTCCGTTCTCATCGCCCACGCCGCGGGCGCCCCCGCCGCAAGGTCGCGGTCGCGCGCCCGTGCCAGGCGAGCGTCCTCCTCAGAGGCCTGACCGTCCTCGAGCGTCTCCCGGTGAACGCGGCCATGACGGCGGCCCATTTTGGGCAGGACCCGTTCTACCAAGCGCTGTTCCCGCAGCACTTCGATGGGCTCACGCCCGAGAACGAGTTGAAGTGGGCGAGCACCGAGCCGCAGCAGGGTCAGTTCACCTTCGAGGCCGGCGACCGAGTCGTCAACTGGGCCATTGCGAACGGCAAATCCGTGCGCGGACACGTCCTCGTGTGGGACTTCCAGAACTCCGACTACGTGACCAACCCCAAGGACTTCTACCTGCTCCAACATCAATGGAAGCGCGCCGAGCTGATCGCGGTGATGCAGGAGCACATCCTCAACGTGGTCGCCCACTTCCGCGGCCGCATCCCGGAATGGGATGTCGTCAACGAGGCGTTCAACGACGATGGAAGCTTCAAGAACAACGTCTGGTATCAGGTCATCGGGCCCGAGTACATCGCCCTCGCGTTCCGCCTCGCCCACCAGGCCGACCCGCAGGCGAAGCTCTTTTACAACGACCTCGGATACGAGGCGGGCGGGCCGCACACCGAGGCGGTCCTCAACATGGTCCGCGGCCTGCGCGAGCAGGGAGTCCCGATCGACGGGGTCGGGTTCGAGTCGCACTTCGACATCTCCGCCGGGCCCGTCACGGACCGGATGCGCCCGGTCATGCAGGCGTTCGCGGACCTGGGTCTGGCCGAGGAGATCACGGAACTGGACGTCAACACCGGCCCGGGCGCGGACAAGCTCGCGGCCGAGGCCGAGCTGTACCGCCAGGTCGCCCGCGCCTGCGTGGAACAGATCGCCTGCAAACGCATAACCACCTGGGGCTACACCGACCGATACAGCTGGTTCGGGAGCGATCGCCAGGCGCTTCCCTTCGACGTCAACTACCAGCCCAAGGCCGCCTGGCAGGCGCTCCAGAGCGAGGCGCGGCCCGGGATCTAGCTAACCGGGCTCGACGACGAAGGCGACCTCGTCGACGTAGCACCAGGACCAGTCCTCGCCCGGCTCCAGCGAGCTGACGATCGGGTGGTCGCTGGCCGCGGCGTGCTTGCTCGCATGCTGATTCGGAGAGGAGTCGCAGCAGGCGACGTGGCCGCAGCTGCGACAGACGCGGAGGTGGACCCACTGGCCGCCGATCTTCAGGCAGTCCTCGCAGCCCGCCACAGCGTCGGGCGGATCGACCCGAATCTGGTCGAGGTGCTCGCAGATCGCCATGCCTCAAGCTTAGACGCCGGCGTCCTGGACGAGAATGAGTTCGGCCGTGCTGCGAGCGCGGCGGGCGGCGTCGAGGTCGCCGCGGCCTGCCGCCACGATCGCGCCAATCATCAGGAGCTGTAGCTGGAAGGCGATCTCCTCGGGGTGCTCGACCCCGGCTTGCCCGGCCAGATCCTCGATGAAGCCCCTGATCACGGAGAGGTGGTGGGCGGCGGCCTCGTGCAGCGGATCGGATTCCCGCATCTCCAGCAGCGTGTTGATGAAGCTGCAGCCCTCGTAGTCGGGTCGGTGAAACCATTCGTCGAAGACGTCGAAGATGGCCAGGAGGCGATCGCGCGGCGTCGAGGCCAAGCGCTGGACCTCGCTCTGCAGCCAATCCCGCGTCCACCGCCGCTCACGGAGCTCCAGGAACGCGAGCGCGAGCTCGGTCTTGGACGGAAAGTGCCGGTACAGAGTCATCTTGGCCACGCTGGACTCGGCGACGATGCGGTCGACCCCCACGGCGCCGATGCCGTGGCGGGAGAACAGCTCGTAGGCGGTATCGAGGATGCGCTCGCGCGGGGGGCTCTGCCCCGAGGGATCAGTCATCGCGTTGTTAACGGGCAGAGCCCGCGAAGATTGGAATCAGACCCCGCCACGCTTTTCACCCTCGGTTGATCGGCGGACGCTACGGTAGACAGATCTGTATACTTCACGATACCGATCTGTATGTCCAGCAGGACCCTTGTCCCTCCCGCCGTCCTGAACCATCAGCCCTCCGATCTCGTCTGGATCATCGGTCGAACCGCCTTCGACGGACTCTTCGTCGTCGACGAGACACGTCGCTATCTGTACCTGAACGAACCGGGAGCGAGACTGCTCGGCGCACCCGAGGCGGAGATCGTCAACCGGCGCATCGAGGACTTCACGCCGTCGCAGCTGTGGCCGGCGGTGCAACGACTCTGGGGCGAGTTCAAGCGACGGGGAGTCGTGCAAGGTCGGGGTGAGGTCCTCCGCGCCGACCGCTCCCGCGCGCTGGTCGAATATCGAGCAACCCGGGACCTCCGCCCAGGCGAGCACCTGATCGCCGCGCGGGAGATCGCGGCGGCGCAGGTGTCAGTCGATGGAGTTCGCGCGGAAATGCGCGGAGAGGTCGCGGTGCTCACCCCACGCGAGCAGGAGGTTCTCCAGTTCGCGGCGTACGGACGCCGGACCCGCGAGATCGCGGAACTGCTCAACGTGAGCGCAGGAACCATCAAGACGCATTTCGAGCATGCCTACGAGAAGCTCGGAGCCCGCGACCGCGCCGCGGCGGTGGCGGAGTGCCTGCGACGCGGGCTCATCGACTAGCTCGCCCGCGCTGCAGGAACCGGGTTCAGATGGCCTGGACGTTCACGGCCTTGGGCCCCTTGTCGCCGGCCTCGGCGTCATAGGAGACTCGGGCGCCCTCGGCAAGCGAGCGAAAGCCGTCCGCGGCGATGGCCGAGTGGTGGACGAAGAGGTCCTTGCCGGCGTCGTCGGGCGTGATGAAGCCGAACCCCTTGTCGTCGTTGAACCACTTCACGGTTCCGTTAGGCATGTGAGATATCTCTCCGAACTGTTCGTGTGCTGCGTGCGGAAGTGGCTCACAAACGACCGCTGCGCCGGCACTGACGGGTGCCGGCACTCGCGTCCCGGCCTGAATTGGCGCGATGCTAGCAACGCATCACGTCGGCGGCCGCTGTTAGGGTGAGTAGTCTTGGTAGTGGCATTTGTCACAGGACGATTCGTCGTAATCCATGGCTGATCAACGCCCGAAGAAGCAGCAACAACAACAGCAGAGCCCCGTGCAGCGGAAGGCCGAGGCCCGTCGCGAGGAAAAGCTCGAGCTCATCCGCCAGCAGGTCAAGGACGGTTCGCTCGTCATCCGCAAGATGACCGCCGCGGAGCGCACCGAGTTCCCCGCGAAGCCGCCGCGAGCCAAGAAGCCGCGACGCTGACCGACCGCCGCACTGCCGGGCCCGGCGGGCGTTGCCCGCCGACTTGCGGTGGGCGTACGCCGATCCGGGGACAAGACCCTCCGGCCGCCGCTACGGCGTGCCGAGCGCGCGCCCCGGGACGGGAACCTACTCCCGGCTCAGTGCTGCTCGGCCTCCAGCCGCTCGGCGTCCTCCAAGGCCCAACCGACGCGCTCGATCAGCTGCGCCGAGGCGTGGTCGTTGTCCAGGTTGGTCGCGAGTACGCGCTCGTCGTGGACGATCGCGTCGTCACGGTCACTGCCCGTCTCTGCGGTGACGATCAGGCGTGGCATGTGTCTCCCTCTCCTTCGCTCTCGAATTGTGAGCGAATTCAATTCCATACCCGGATGAGCCCGGGGTAACCGTGTCGTAAAACTTGCGTCCGGCGCCGCCGCGTCAGCTGGACACGAACGCCCGCAGCTGGTCCTTGCCGTCCCCGACCAGAGGCTCGCCGTGCGCCAGCAGC
>JAWVFS010000209.1:0-3187 GCA_033855795.1 Solirubrobacteraceae bacterium
GTACGGGTTCAGGCCGGTGTGCAGCACGCCGCGGTCCAGCCCGGCCAGACCGGCCGCGGCGACCGCCGCGAGCGTCCCGACGCCCAGCAGCTCGCGCGCGACGAGGAACCAGCCCACGCCGGCGAGCGCGAGCAGGATGGCCGCCACCACCACGAGCGTCTGGAAGGACTGGAGTCCCGCGAGCGTGGACACACCGCCCAGGGCGTAGTAGATCGGGTACTTCGAACGCCACAGAAGCGGCATCTGATCGACCGGCCGGGCGGCGTCGACGCTCGTCGGGTACGCGTGCTGCAGGAAGTCCGCGGTCCCCGCGGCCATGTGGGCGTCCGAGCCGGTGCCGGTGGGCGCGAGGTATCCGAGCGAGAACATGGGCACGAGGGCGAGGCACGCCAGCAGCACCGCAATCCAGCCCGCCCACGCCACCTCGCCGCGGGCGGCGGGCACGCGGGCGGTGCGGCGCCGCGCGAGGACCCCCAGGGCGGCCCCGGCCACGAGCACGAGGGCCAGCGAGACCTTGAACGGGACCGCGAGGAAGCCGAGGACCGTGAGCGCCAGGCCGGACGCGCAGGCGCCCGTGGGGAGGATCCACAGCGGCTCCCGGGGGGCCAGCGCCCGCGGCAGCAGCAACCGCACGATCCCGTACCCGGACACGCCGAACAGCAGGACGGCTCCGCCCGTCGCACAGGCCAGGTCCGGCACCGAGTGGAGGGCCTGGCGGCGGTAGGGAACGCCCTTCCAGGCGACGTAGAGCGCCATGGCGCCCGCGACCGCCGCGAGCCCGAGCGCCTGCCAGGTCAGGCGGTGCCGTTGCGCCGGCGACTCCGGGTCTCCTCGGCCACCATCCAGAGGAAGGCCGGGTTGCCCAGCAGGTAGCGGCGCCACATCCGGTGCGGTTCGATCGCCAGTCGAAAGATCCATTCCAGCCCGTTGTCCGCCAGCCAGCGGGGTGCGCGCGGGACGCGACCGGCGATGTAGTCGAACAGCGCACCGACGGTCCAGAGCACGTCGGCGCCGAGGCGGTCAGCATAGCGATCGACGAACAGCTCCTGCTTCGGCGTTCCCATGCCCACGAGCACGATGTCGGGGTCGGCCGCGTTGATGTCCTCGATCACCCGCTCGTTCTGTGCGGAGCCCAGCTCGGCGTACCCGTGGTGCGACCCGGCGATACGCAGACGCGGGTACCAGCGGCGCAGGCGATCGGCCGCGGCGCGCGCGAGCGTGGGGTCGGCCCCGAGCAGGTACAGGGATTTGCCCTGCGCCTCACACAGCGTCGCCAGGCCCCAGATCCAGTCGGCTCCGGTCATGCGGTGCGGCACCGGCAGGTCGAGCGTGCGCGCGGCGAGCCGTACGCCGTAGCCGTCGCAGTACACGAGGTCGGCGGTCCTCAGCGCGGAGGCCAGCTCGGGCAGGGCGCGCGACCGGTTGACGACGTGGGCGTTGACGTACATCACCCGGTGCTGTTCGCCCTTGCCGACCCAGCCGGTGATCGTGCGCAGCATCTCCGCCGGCTCGGCGAGCTCGATCGGGATGTCGAACAGCACCGAGCACGGGCGCTCGAGGGCCTCGAGGTGTCCGTGCTCGTCCGGGCCTCTGGCCGGCGACTGTGGTGGTTGCACCGGGCGAAGCACCCGTGCGGCTTGGCGGTCCATGGTCATCCTTGGGCGGGTCCGTCTGAAGCCGGCCCTGCAGGCGAGATGGTACGCCGTCACCAGCGTCGCGTCGCGGCCATCCCCCGGCCGCCCCCCGCGTAGGCTTGCGCGCGTCCATGCCCACGGTCGCCCTCGACACCCGCGACGCCTTCGTCCCGATGCCGCACGGCTCGGGCATCTACGCCCGCCGCCTGGCGGAGGCGCTGCGCGCGGCGGCGGGATCCGACGGCCTCGACTACTGGTTCCTCGAGCGCGGCGGACGGGCACCCGAGCTGTGGTGGGAACAGGTCACCCTGCCGCGCCTGCTGCGCCGGCGGCGGCCCGCGCTGGTCCACGCGCCCAACTGCTTCCTGCCGTTGCGCCGGCCCTGCCCGGGCGTGGTGACCGTGCACGACCTCGCCTTCGAGGCCCACCGCGACGACTTCTCCCGGCGCACGGGATGGAAGTACCGGACGATGACCCGCCGTGCCGCGCGCTCCGCCGAGCGCGTGATCTGCGTCTCGCGCTTCACCCGCGACGACGTGTGCGCGCGCTACGGCGTGGACGCCGAGCGCACCCGCGTGATACCGATCGCCCCCGCGCTGCCGGTCGGAAGCGCCAGGCGCCCGGTCGGGCGATACCTGCTCTACGCCGGCGACCTGCGCCCGAAGAAGAACCTCCTTCGGCTCGTGCGTGCGTGGCGGCGGCTGCGCGGCGAGGGGCTCGAGCAGCGGCTCGTCCTCGCCGGGCGCGACTTCGGGATGGGCGACGAGCTGCTGGCCGCCGCCGGGCCCGAACCGCTGGAGCTGCCGGGGTTCGTCGACGACGAGGCGCTCGATGCGCTGATGCGCGGCGCGGACGCACTCGTGCACCCGTCGCTCTACGAGGGGTTCGGCATGGCCGTGGTCGAGGCGATGGTCCGCGGCTGCCCGACGATCCTCGCCCGCGCCTCCGCGCTGCCCGAGACGGGCGGGGACGCCGCCGAGTACTTCGACCCGCTGGAGGAGGGGGACATCGCGCGGGCGATCCGCGCGGTGCTGGACGACCCCGCCCGCCGCGCGGAGCTGATCGAACGCGGGGACGTCCGCGCCGCTGCGCTGTCGTGGAAGCGCACCGCGGCGGCGACCGTCGCCGTGTACCGGGAGCTTCTGTGACGCCGACCACGAGCCTGACGATCCTCTCGACGGACGAGGCCCCGATGCTCGAGGCCGCGCTCGCGGCCGCCGTCGCGCAGGATCCGGACGAGGTCGTCGTCGTGGACAACGCCTCCACCGACGGCACGGCGGAACTGGCGCGCCGCGCCGGAGCCCGCCTGCTCCGGCTGGAGCGGCGCGTGCCCTACGCCGCGGCCATGAACGCCTCGATCGCCGGATCGCACGGCGACCTCGTCGCCTTCCTCCAGGCCGACACGTTCGTGGCGCCCGGCTACCTCGAGGCGGCATGCGCCCCCTTCGCCGACCCGCTCGTCGGCTCGGTCGCCCCCAAGCTCGTCCGCGCGCTGGGCCCGCGCCCCGAGGACCGCCTCGAGGAGCTCGACGCGGCCGGCATGGTCGTCGACA
>JAWVFS010000210.1:0-5624 GCA_033855795.1 Solirubrobacteraceae bacterium
GTGCCGAGCACGACGACCGTCGCGAACCCGACCGAGGGGACGAGCGCGCCCGGCAGCCGAAATCCCCCGAGGCGCTCGACCAGCAGCCCGGAGCCGACGCACACCGCGAGCAGGATGACCGGGAAGAGCAGCCAGGCGACGACCATGCTCATCGAGGGGCGAGCACTCTTGGCGCTCGGCTACCGGGGGCGGCGCAGACCGAGGATCGAGAGCAGGAAGGAACTGAAGAAGATCTGCAGGCCGACCACCAGCAGGGTCGCCGCCAGGATCGCCAGGCGCTCCTCGGAGAGGCTGCCGAAGCCGCGATCGATCCAGATCCCGGCGTTCTCGCCAGCCAGCGCGAGGCCGGCGGCGATGAAGTCACCGCCGAGCAGCAGCCCGTGCTCGAGCCGGAAGCGCGCGCGCATCCGGTCGAACCACGCGTCCTTCTCGCTCATGAAGTACGTCCCGTACGCGTGCGCGCACAGGCCGAGGGCGAGGATCTGGGTGCCGACGAACATCAGCAGCGCCCCGGCGATCATCGAGTGCAGGTCCCAGGTGCGGCCCAGCAGGTCGAGCCGCGTGAGCACCGTGAGAACGATCAGCGTGCCCGCCCCGGCGATCACGAGACCGGGGAGGATGAACAGGTAGGTCGGGCTGTGCACGAGCAGGAAGCGCAGGTGGCGCCACCCGTCGCGGAAGCTCGAGAGCTTGGACTCACCGCCGCGCGGGTGGTACTCGATCGGCAGCTGGCGGATCTCCAGGTTCGCCTTGGACGCGCGGATGACCATCTCGGAGGCGAACTCCATCCCCGTGCTGCGCAGCTCGAGCGCCGGGAGCACCTCGCGGCGCAGCGCGCGCATGCCGCAGTGGGCGTCGTTGACCCCGGTGCGGAAGAAGAGGTTGAGCACGCCGGTGAGGATGGGGTTGCCGACGTAGCGGTGCAGCCAGGGCATGGCGCCGGGCTGGATGTTGTCCATGCGATCGCCGACGACGAGCTGTCCGCCGTCGCGCAGCTGCTCGACGAACCGCGGGATCTCGTTGAAGTCGTAGGTCAGGTCGGCGTCGGCCATGACGATGTACTCGCCCTGCGCCGCCGCGAAGCCGGCCAGGTACGCGCTGCCGTACCCGCGGCGGGGCTCGGAGACGATGTGGGCGCCGGCCCCTTCGGCCAGCTCGGCGCTGCCGTCGTCGGAGTCGTTGTCGACGACGATCACCTCGCCGTCGAGGCCGGCGTCGCCCAGCGCCTTCCAGGCAGCGTGCACGCAGGCCTCGATGCTCTCGGCCTCGTTGAGACAGGGGATCACGACCGACACCTCGACGTGCCGGGGAAGCGCGCGCTCGAAGCGCCGAGCGGCGGGTGTCTGCTGGATGGTGCTCATGCTGGGGCCACCGGGCCTCCTGCCGTGACCAACGCGCGGTGGAGTCCGAAGTCGCGGGCTTTCGCGCCCGCTCCCGCGCGAGGGGGCGGATGCTAGCGAACAGGTCTGTCACCCTCCCCCGCCGAACGTGCGCGTCTGCCTCGTCTACGACTGCCTGTTTCCGCACACCGTCGGCGGCGCCGAGCGGTGGTACCGCAACCTGGCCGAGCGGCTCGCCTCCGAGGGCCACGAGGTGACCTACCTGACCCTGCGGCAGTGGGCGCGCACCGCCGAGGCGGGCGTCCCCGGCGTACGCGTGGCGACGGCCGGCCCGCGCATGGAGCTCTACGTCGCCGGGCGGCGGCGGGTGCTGCCACCGCTCGTGTTCGGTGTGGGAGTGCTGTGGCACCTCCTCCGCCACGGCCGCCGTTACGACGTCGTGCACACCGCCTCCTTTCCCTACTTCTCGCTGCTGGCCGCGGCCGTGGCGCGCCCGCTCGGGCGCTATCGCCTGCTCGTGGACTGGCACGAGCTGTGGACGCTGGACTACTGGCGCGAGTACCTGGGGCGCGCCGGCGGCCGCGCCGGCTGGCTCGTGCAGCGCCTGTGCGTGGCCGTGCGCCAGGAGGCGTTCTGCTTCGCGCGGCTGTCGGAGCGCCGCCTGCGCGAGGAGGGGTTCCGCGGGGAGATCACTGTGCTCGAGGGCGAGTACGCCGGCTCCCTGGAGCCCCCCGAGCCGCGGCCCGCCGAGCCCGTCGTCGTGTTCGCCGGACGCCACATCCCGGAGAAGCGCGTGCCGGCGCTCGTATCCGCGCTGGCGCGGGTGCGCCGCCGGCTGCCCGACCTGCGCGGCGAGATCTACGGCGATGGACCCGACCGCCCCGAGGTCCTGCGCCGCATCGCGGCGGAGGGGCTCGACGGCGCGGTCGAGGCTCCGGGCTTCGTCGACGCCGACGTCGTCGACCGCGCGCTGGAGCGCGCGCTGTGCATGGTCCTCCCCTCCCGCCGTGAGGGCTACGGCCTGGTGGTCGTCGAGGCCTCGGCGAGGGGCACGCCGAGCGTGGTCGTGCGCGACCCCGACAACGCCGCGACCGAGCTGGTGGAGGAGGGCGAGAACGGCGCGATCGCCGCCTCGGCCGCGCCGGAGGACCTCGCCGCGGCCATCGCGTCGGTGCACGACGCGGGTTCGGACCTCCGCGACCGCACGGCGGCATGGTTCGCCCGCAACGCGAAGCGGCTGTCGCTGGAGAGCTCGCTCGAGACGGTGCTCGACCGCTACCAGCGGCCGTCGAATTCCCGCTGACGCCTCCGGTTGGTGAGGGCCAGCGTGTCGCTGGCGAAATGCGCGTCGAAGCCGTCCGCGTGGACGGCGGCCGGGTCGCCGGTCTCCAGGTAGATCCGGCGCACACGAGCCAGCAGGTCGGGCCGGATCGCCCGCACGGTCGCCGCCTCGGCGCCCTCGGTGTCGAGCTTGAGGACGTCGATCGCGGGCGAGTCGTCGAGGACGCGCTCGAGCACATCGTTGATCTCGAGGCAGCGGACCTCGATCGCCTCCGCCGTCGCCACCCCGATGCCCCCGTAGCGTCCGGTGGACTCGATCCCGAACGCCACGGTCCCGGCCCGGTCGGCCACCGCCGCCGGCTCGAGCGTGTAGCGATTCTCGTAGTCGTGGAGGTTCGAGCGCAGACGCTCGACGTTGCGCGGCACGGGCTCGAACAGGTGACAGCGGACGTCGGGGGCCCGCGTGAGGAAGTAGAGCGCGCTGATCCCGATGTTCGAGCCGACGTCCACGACCACGCGGTCGTCCGGGCCGGCCCGGTAGTCCTCGCGGCAGAAGACCTCGTTGACCGTGAACATGTCGTGGGGACCGTGGAGCCGGGCCGCGACGACGCCCAGCGGCGTGCGGACGCGGCAGTCCCACGGGTAGTCGCCGCCCGCGCCGAAATAGCGGCGCGCGCTCTGCAGCAGGTCGGGGTAGCGGCGCGGCATCCGCGCGAGCGCGACCCAGTTGGAGCCGCGGACGGCCTCGCGCGCGATCATCGACACCGGACGCTGGGCGACGACGGGGGTCACGCCCGCATTGTGGTCCATACACTGGCCCACCCTCGGCATGGACCCGCGGATCACCGTCCTCATCGGCGCGTACAACCACGAGGCCACGCTCCCGCGGGCGGTCGCGTCGATGCTCGCCCAGACGGTGGAGGACCTGGAGCTGATCGTGATCGACGACGGCTCGACGGACCGCTCCGCGGAGGTCGCGGAATCGCTCGCGGCCGGCGACTCGCGCGTCCGGGTCCTCCCGATGGGCGAGAACGTCGGAATAGCGCGCTCGCTCAACGCGGCGCTGAGCGAGGCCCGGGCGCCGTTCGTGGCGGTGCAGGATGCCGACGACTGGTCCGAACCCCGGCGCCTCGAGCGCCAACTCGCCGTGCTCGACGCCGAGCCCGACGTGGGCGTCGTCGGCAGCCGCATGCGCGAGGTCGACGAGGCGGGGCGCGAGCTGTCGCCCCGCACGAGCTTCGCGTCCGGGGACGTCGGCGCCGTGCTCATGCGCTTCAACCCGATCCCCAACACGTCCGCGGCTCTGCGCCGGAGCGTCGTGCTGGACGTCGGCGGCTACGACGCGCGCTACCGCTACGCGACGGAGTACGACCTGTGGCTGCGGGTGGCCGAGCGCCGGCGAGTGGTGGCGATCGATGAGCCGCTGTCCACGCGCGTGATGAGCTCGACCAACGTGGCAGCGCGAGCCGAACGCGCCCAGACCGCCGAGGGGATCGCGATCCGGCTGCGAGCCCTGCGGCGGCGGCGCACGCTGCGCGGAGCGAGCGGGCTGGCGCTCCCGGTTCTGGCCTACCTGACCCCGCCGGCGCTCAAGCGGGCGCGGCGGCGGCGTCTGGGACAGGCGGCGTAGCGATCCGTCCCGCGGCGCCTACGGCCGAGGACAGCTGAGCGTCCACTGCGGGAACGGCTTCTTCTGCCCACCGTAGGCGAAGAAGACGGGAGTGCCGTCCGCGGCGTGTAGACACGGGCGTGCGTACCGGCCGGTCGCCGGCCGGCTGAAGACGTACAGCCCGCGCGAGTCGAGCGTCTCGGGTTTGTCGAACACGGGCGGGTGCGGCCATTCCTGGATCACCATGATCGCCCAGAGCCCCATGTGGTTGAAGAAGACCGTCCCACCGGTCTCGAAGCCGACGTTCTGCACTCCGTCGCGCTTGGCCTTGGCCAGGATCCCGGGCACGTCGCCGGCCCTCTCGGGACCCGAGACGAGCCAGCCCTCCGGCGAATAGAGGGTCAGCCTCCCGACCCCGAGGTCGCTCTTGGGCGCCCCCGGCAGGGTGATGGCCACCTTGGAGCCGAGCCCGAACGTCACCCCGGCGAGGTTGAGCGCGGCCAGCGCCGCAACCGCTCCGCCGGCGGCCAGCCCCCACCGCCGCGGCAGGCGCACGATCCACGCGGTCCCCAGGACGGCCGCGTACACCAGAAGGGGCAGCACGTAGCGGTTGTCGTGGAGGGACATGTAGTACGTGATCAGGATCCAGCCGATCACGGCCCCGCCCACCAGCTCCGGAACGAGGTTGTCCTTGCGAGGCCGGCGGACGTACGCCACGATCGCCGCGATCGTCCCGCCGCCGAACAGCAGGGCGTACGGCAGCCGCAGGACATGGTTCACGACCGCCCAGAAGTACCAGAGGGTGTTGTCGAGCGAAACCTGCGCGGGCACGCGGTTGTCGGGGCCGCTGGGCGCGTGGTAGAGGCCCGTCTGCGCGATCGAGTTGGCGTCCCCGGCGATGATGCCCTTGGACAGTTGATGCAGGTAGTTGAAGTGGTAGAGGTAGTAGCCCCAGGCGACCGCGAATATCACGGCTCCGAACGCGAGCACGTGGCGCCAGTTCCGCCATCCCCCTCGCGCCAGCATGACGACCACCACGCCGGCGATGTAGAACAGGAACGTCTGCTTTGTGAGCAGGCCCACCCCGGCCGCGCCACCGGCCGGCAGCACCCAGCGGATGTCCCGGAAGCGATCGCTGGCCAGCAGTAACCAGACGGTCAACGCCACCAGCGCCGCCAGAGCAGGATCGATCAGGAACTCGTGGAACTCGCTGCCGATGATCGGCGTCCCGAGGGCGAAGACGACGGCCAGGAGCCCGGCGGTGCGGCCGTAGGCGAGACGCCCGGCGTTGTAGCAGCCGAGGCCGAGCAGCGGGACGAAGACGACGTTCTCGGCGATCGTCGGGGGATTCACGCCCGCGCCGGCGATCCAGGCGCCGATCCCGCCGACCATGT